>NZ_CFKZQR010000057.1:0-9954 GCF_985070215.1 Mobiluncus sp.
CAAGAGAAAAAAAAAAACTTTTTGAAGGGGTCGGTGTAAGACAAAAAGCGCCCGGGGAGCCAAATTAATAGGATTAACGCTCAGGTTCCGGGGAATTGCGGGCAGGTGCGGGATTTTTCGCGAAAACCGCGCCAGTCGGCGCGGCAATGGAACGAACGGTCAAAAATTCGCCATACTGTCAGTTAGAGGATTGATTCGCGGAAAGGACCGGCGGTGGGGAAACCAAATCGCGTGGAAATAGTAGGGAAACTGGCGGAACTGTTTCAGGCCCGGGGCTACACCGGCGCTGGCATGGCCGAGATTTCGGCGACGACCGGATTGGGGCGCGGCTCACTGTACCACCTCTTTCCCGATGGTAAAGCTCAGATGATGCGCGAAGTCCTGGCGGCCGTGGAACACGACTTCCAAGCCGCCGTGGTCGTGCCGCTGGAATCGGGTGACATCGCCGGGATGTTCGCCGGAATCCTGACGTTTTTTGACCACGGCGAGAAACAGAGCATCTGGGGCAAGCTGGTTCATGATGCCGCGGCCCGCGACTTTGCCCCCGAGGTGCAGGAGCATTTCAACACGTGGCGCGCGGCACTGACGAAAGCCCTGCTCAGCCTGGGAGTGGATCGCGGCTTGGCAGCCTCTCTGTCCGAACGCACTCTGTCCGGGGTAGAGGGGACGCTCACCTTGGCGGCCGGTTTTGATGATGCGGGCGCGCTTTCCCGCGGCCTGCGCACTATGTCGGCTGAGGTCACGAATGCCATCTCTGCAGCTAGCGGGTCTGCAACCGGTTCAGCGGGGCGTCCGGCGCACTCCCAGAAACCCACTGGGAAACCCGCCGCTAAGTCGACCGCTAAACCCGCGAACCGAGCCCCGCGAAAATCGGCCGCGAAATCTGTGTCAAAGAAGGCTAATAAAGCAAAGTAGCCAGCTTCGAGCGCATCGCCGGAACCAGCGGATCATCGCCCAAAATCGAGAAATATTCCACTAAACGCGCCCGGGCCGCATCGCGGTCCTCGCCGCTGGTTTCCGATACGACCCCCAGCAGCCGAGACATCGCCCCGGCGGCATCTCCCGCATTCATCTGGGCATCAGCGGCCTCGAGCTGCGCTGCTATCTCGCCGGTCGCAGCCTGAGCGCCCTGTCCAGCCTGGTCACCGGCAGGTTCCGCAACTGCTGAGCGAGCCTGCAACCGAACTTTCGCCAGCAGCGGCTCCACTTTGCTGGATTCGCCGGGGTTGGCTTTGAGGTAGTTCTCCAAAGTCTCGATGGCCTGGTCGTATTCGCCCTTGGCCTGAAGTTTCAGCGCGGTTTCGATTTCCTCGGCTACCGCGGGCGGTGCGTCTGGGGCAGGCGTACCGGCCGCACCGGCTGCCCCGTCAGCAGCCCCAGCAGCCCCGGCCTCATCGGTCTGCACGCGACCCGTCACGCCTTCCTGCTCAGCTAACTCGATAACCTTGCTGATGACCTCCTGCACAGCCGAAGCGGGCAGCGCGCCGTTGAACAAAGGCGCGGGTTGCCCGTTCATCAGCAAGAACACGGCGGGAATGCTTTGGACTCGAAACGCTTGGCCGATGGCGGGGTTTTCGTCTATGTTGACCTTTGCTAAAGCCACTCGCCCGCCCGCCTTCGCTACTGCCTTTTCCAGGACAGGACCGAGTTGGCGGCAGGGGCCGCACCAGGGCGCCCACATGTCCAAAATGAACGGGACAGTCTGGGAAATCTCCAGGAGCTGGGCAAACGTGTCGTCAGTGACGTCGCGCACCAGCGGCCCCGGAATAGTTTGCGCGGCAGCCGCCCCGCTCGCACCTGCGCCTCCAGCGAAACCGCCCGCACCAGGCTCGCTGCCCTGACCAGCGGGAATATCGTGCAGTTCTTCGGGAGCTTTCATGGTGATGCCTCATCTTTCCTAAATCCGAGCGGGGGCCAACAATGGCCGTATGCTGATATTTAACCTGTTAAGTCTGGACTGTATCAAATCCAAGCGGGGAAAAATCGCCCAGCGCTTAAAACCGACCCCGGCGCTGGCTGTGACAATTGGGGTTTGCGCGTCTGCGCCCCAGAGCCGCGACATTTGTCACAAGTGAGGTGCTTTGGTTGGGTTCGCCGCCGCGCCTGACCGGGTTCGCCGCCGCGCCTGCCCGGGTTCGCCGCCGCGCCTGACCGGTGTAGCCGGCCTCGTCCGCTCCGCCCGAGGTCGCCCCGCCCGGTGTTCCCCGTAGCCCTCGGCGCGTCCCCTCGAACCCTCCTAGACGTAGCCGCGCCTAACCAAGGCAAGCCTTAGATTCGTTGAAATATAGCCGAAAACCCCGTAACTTGAAACAGTAAACTCAGCACCGAACGGGACAACGGAGGCGACGCACCTTGAGCGAACAGTCGAGCCAAAACCCGGGCCAAGACCCAATCGAAAACCCGGTTGATAACCCGAACGAACCAGACGCAAAACACGACAAATCGGCGGCGACTTCCTCGCGCCTCAACTGGCTTCGAGCTGCCGTGTTAGGCGCAAATGACGGCATTGTTTCGACCGCGGGCGTGGTTGTGGGCGTGGCGGCAGCGAACCCGGAAAACACGACCGCCATCGCGACCGCCGGCATCGCGGCTGTGGTCGCGGGGGCGCTGTCGATGGCGGCGGGCGAATATGTCTCGGTGTCCACCCAGCGCGACACGGAAAAAGCGGTGGTGGCAAAGGAGCGCCGCCTGATCGCTGAGGACCCGGACAAAGAATTTCAGGGCCTGGTGGAAAACTACATCGAAAAAGGCCTGACCCGCGCGACCGCGACCCTGGTCGCCCAGGAATACTCCGCCCACGATCCGGTCGAGGCCCACGTCCAGGCCCATTACGGCCTGAGTTCCGAGGAGTTCACTTCGCCCTGGGCGGCGGCGTTTTCCTCGGCAGTTTCCTTCACGGTCGGCGCGCTGGTGCCGCTGCTGGCGATTCTGCTGTTCAGCGGCCCGTGGAAAATCCAAGCCACATTCGTGATGGTGATGGTCGCGTTAGCGCTGGTCGGCTGGCTTTCGGCGTGGCGCGGCGAGGCCCCGCGGCTCCTCGCGGTCATCCGGGTCATGGTCGGGGGCGCCCTGGCGATGATTATCACCGGCGGGGTCGGTCACTTCTTGGGGGTCACTGCTTAGGGTCACAAGGGCGGTGCGCCGGGTTTTCGGTTAGCGCACAAGGCCGGTGGGGCGGTTTTTCGCGGGGTTCACAAGCGCGTTTCGCCGACTTTTCTATTGGTTCACAAGCCCTGTGGGTCAGGTTTCTGCGCCGGGTTTTCGGTTAGCGCACGAGGCCGGTGGGGCGGTTTTTCGCGGGGTTCACAAGTGCGTTGTGTCGGGTTTTCCCTGGTGTTTCGCTCTCTCTGGGTGTCGGTTCGTTGGTTGGGCCCGAGTGCTACCTCGGGCTTTACTAAAGCTGTAAATGCCCCACATTCAACGAATATAAATTCTGTGGTTATGCTTTAAGATTTAGACGTGAGCGAAACGACGAACTCTACGGGCAATTCCGACGCCAAGAAACCCGGGCGTCATTCCACTGCTAACACTCGTCCGGCTACGAAGCCGGCGGCGAAGCCCCCGGCTGACAAGCCGAGTAAGCCGACTGCTGCCCGCAAGACCCGGACTTCTGGTGCAAAATCGGCGGCAAAATCATCGGGAAGCGCCGCTAAATCAACGAAGAAACCGGCTCCCGCGGCGGCCGCTAAAACCCCCGAAACCCCAGCCGCCGCAGCCAAAACCCCGGCAACCCCGGCAACCCTCCCAAACCTCTACCACCTGCCTGCGGACGCGGAACTGAACCGTATCAGCGTCACCGAGCTGCGTCCCACCGTAGAGGACGGGCTGTTCCCGGCAAAAGCCGCGGTCGGTGAGCTGTTCCCGGTCCACGCCACCGTGTTTGTGGATGGGCATTCCTACTTCGGCGCGGACGCGGTGCTGCTGCGTCCCACCGACCCGAAACACCGCGGCGAAAAGGGCTATGACCTCTACGCTCCGGCCGGCAGTCCCGCGGGCGCTCCTGACCCGGAGGACCCGGCCGCTTGGGAAGTCGTGGACCGCGCCCGGATGTATGAAATCGGCGCTGGTGAAAACCAGTTTGAAGCCTGGCTCCAACCCGGCACCGTAGGACGTTACGCCTTCGCGGTCGAGTCTTGGATTGACCCTTATGGGACGTGGGTGAATGACGCCAAGGTAAAAATCCCGGCGGGCATTGACGTGGAGCTGACCCTCGAGGAAGGCGCCCGCCTGCTGGAACGCGCGATTGCCGGCCAGGCGAAACCGGCCTCCGGTTCGGCTCGGGACACGGCCACTCCCGCCGCCCCGCTGCCCGCGGCTGACGCGGCGGTGCTACAGGGTGCGATTGCGGGCTTGCGTGAGAAAAAGCGCCGTCCCCAGGTGCGTCTGTCGGCCGCCACGAATGAGCTGGTCGCGAACATTTTGGCGGAAAATCCGCTGCGGGATTTGGTGACGCGCACTCGGCTGTGCCCGCTGCGGGTCGACCGGGCGCGTTCGGTGGCAGGAGCGTGGTACGAAATCTTCCCGCGTTCCATCGGGTCCTATTACGGTTCGGACGGCCAGATTGTGCCGGGGACTTTGCGTACGGCCGCGGAGATTCTGCCCGAGATTGCCGCTGACGGTTTCGACGTCATCTACCTCACTCCCGTCCACCCGATTGGGCATGCTTTCCGCAAAGGGCGCAACAACGCGCTTGAGGCCGGACCAAACGATCCCGGCTCGCCTTGGGCGATTGGTAACGAGGACGGCGGACATGACGCGGTTGACCCGGCTTTGGGCGGGATTGAAGCGTTTGACGAGTTTGCGGCGGCGGCGAAACGCAACCACCTGGAGATTGCGCTGGACTTTGCGCTGCAGTGTTCCCCGGACCACCCGTGGGTAAAGGCTCACCCCGAGTGGTTCTCGGCCCGGGCTGATGGCTCGATTGCCTACGCCGAGAACCCGCCAAAGAAATACCAGGACATTTATCCCCTGAACTTTGACCACGACCCGGACGGGCTGTATGCCGAAATCCGGCGGGTGATCGAGTTTTGGATTGACCACGGGGTCACGATTTTCCGCATGGATAACCCGCACACGAAGCCGGTGCGTTTCTGGCAGCGCTTGGCGGCTGACCTGCACCAAACTCATCCCGAAGTGGTGATGCTCTCCGAGGCGTTTACCGCTCCGGCGATGATGCGCGGGCTGGCAAAAGCGGGGTTCCACCTGTCTTACACGTACTTTACGTGGCGCAACTCCAAGACCGAGCTGACCGAATACTTTGAGGAACTCGCTTATGAAACGGCCCACGTGTTGCGCCCGGCGCTGTTCCCCATGACCCCGGACATTTTGACCGACTACATGACCGCCGGGGTAGGGGCGTTCAAAGCCCGCGCCCTGCTGGCGGCCACGGCCGCTCCGACCTGGGGAATCCTCGGGGGCAGCTACGAGTTTTGCGAACACGTGCAGCGTCCCGGCGTGGAGGAAGTCATCGACAACCCGAAGTACGAGGTGAAAGTCTATGACTGGGCGGCGCGCGACAAGTACGGCATCGCCTCCCTGCTGCGCACCCTGAACGCGGCCCGGTCCGCTCACCCGGCGCTGCTGCAGCTGCGCAACATCAAGTTCCACGCTGTTGAAAACGATGCCATCATCGCTTTTTCCAAGCATATTGATGCCGCGCATTCCCCGACCGGCCGGGCGGACACGGTGCTGGTCATCGTGAACCTCGACCCGCACAACACCCAAACCGGCTGGGTGCACCTGGATTTGCCGTCACTCGGGTTGAGCCCGGAGGAGTTCCCGGAGCTGGCCGCGCCCGGCGAGGGGCAGCGCCTGTTTGTGGTGCACGATGAACTGACCGGCGGGGAATATACCTGGGGGCGGGATAATTTTGTCCAGCTCAATCCCTATACCGGACCCGGACATATTCTCAGCTTCAGCCCTATTCCCGACTGAACCGGTTGAGTCGTGCCTCTTCTTTGATCCTTCGCTTATCCGAGACTCAGGCGGCGAGCGCGTAGGCACACTGTGGGTGCACGTACATTTTTCTTGGCAACTTGTTGCCTAGAAAAATAGTGCAGGACCCCACCACGTGCCCTAGCGTCGCCGCGAGTCGCGGTAGGTAGCGATTGCATAACTGAACCCAAACATCGCCTAGCAAAATATGAAAGAATTACCCCATGGCTAAAATCACCGTTTCCCCGGAACTTTTGAACCAGGTCGCCTACGCGAATTACTACTCCCCGCACTCGGTGCTGGGACCGCACTCGGACGGTGAGGACGTCACCATCCGCACCGTGCGCCACATGGCGCAAAGCGTCACCATCGTCACCGAACACGGCGAATTCCCTGCTGAACACGAACAGGACGGGGTGTGGGTGGCCGTCATTCCGCACGCCGAAGTCGAGGACTACCGTGTGAAAGTGACCTACGGCGACCAGGAAGTCTTGGGGGACGACCCTTATCGTTTCCTGCCGACCTTGGGCGAAATGGACACCTACCTCATCTCCGAAGGCCGTCACGAGCGCCTGTGGGACGTTTTGGGTGCGCATATTAAGGAGTACGAGGGTCCGCTCGGGGTCGTAAAGGGCGTGGCGTTCGCGGTGTGGGCGCCGAACGCACAAGCGGTGAAGGTCGTGGGGGACTTCAACTTTTGGGACGGGTCGGGGTGCGCGATGCGCAGCCTCGGCGCGTCCGGCGTATGGGAGCTGTTCATTCCCGGTGTCGAGATTGGGGCGCGCTACAAGTACGACATCAAAGGCCCGGACGGGAACTGGCGGCAAAAGGCCGACCCGATGGCTCGCGCTACCGAGATTCCGCCTGCTACCGCCTCGGTCGTCACCGACAAATTCCACACTTGGAACGATGACGAATGGATGGAGCGGCGTGCCGCGAACGTGGAGGACCACCCGATTCACGCCCAGCCGATGAGTATCTACGAATGCCATATTGGTTCATGGAAAGAAGGCTACGGCTACCGTGACCTGGCCGAACACCTGGTGCCTTACGTCAAGGAAATGGGTTTCACCCACGTGGAGTTCATGCCGGTGGCGGAACACCCCTTTGGTCCATCCTGGGGGTATCAGTGCACGTCATACTTCGCTCCGACCGCGCGCTACGGCACGCCTGACGACTTCCGCTACCTGGTGGACGTGCTGCACCAAAACGGGATTGGCGTCATCTTGGACTGGGTTCCGGCGCACTTCCCGAAGGACGACTGGGCGCTGGCCGGGTTCGACGGCACGGCCCTGTACGAGGACCCCGATCCGCAGCGCGGCGAGCACCCGGACTGGGGGACGCTGGTGTTCAACTACGGCCGGCGCGAAGTCAAGAACTTCCTGGTCGCTAACGCTCTGTACTGGATGGAGGACTTCCACATCGACGGCCTGCGGGTGGATGCGGTGGCGTCGATGCTGTACCTGGATTATTCCCGCAAAGAGGGCCAGTGGCACCCGAACCAGTACGGTGGGCGGGAAAACCTCGAGGCCATCGCCCTGCTGCAAGAAGTGACCGCGACCTGCTACCGGGTCTGCCCCGGCACGGTCATGATTGCCGAGGAATCGACCGCGTGGCCCGGCGTGACCCAGCCGACTTCCGAAGGCGGCCTGGGATTCGGGTTCAAGTGGAACATGGGCTGGATGAACGACACCCTGCGCTACTTGGCGGAGGATCCGGTCAACCGCAAGTGGCACCACAACGAGCTGACGTTTAGCCTGGTCTACGCCTTTTCAGAGAACTTTGTCCTGCCGCTGTCCCACGATGAGGTCGTGCACGGCAAAGGCTCGTTGCTGTCCAAGATGCCCGGCGATTACTGGCGCCAGCTGGCGGGATTGCGCCTGCTGTTTGCTTACCAGTGGACGCATCCGGGCAAGCAGCTCATTTTCATGGGCTCCGAGTTTGGCCAGGGCGCGGAATGGAATTCGGGGGCGTCCCTGGATTGGTGGCACCTGGACATTCCCGAGCATCAGGGGATTCGCCAGCTGGTCACCGACTTGAACCACCTGTATGTGTCCAACCCGGCGCTGTGGTGTGATGATTATCGCGGGTTTGAGTGGATTGAGCCCAGCGATGCCGACCACAATTTGATTACCTATCTGCGCCGCTCCGTGGCGGAATCGGATCCTTCGGGGATTGATTCGGGCCACCTGCTGGCGGTGGTGGCAAACTTTAGCGGCAACCCCCACGATCCGTTCCGGGTCGGCCTGCCGTTTGCCGGCAAGTGGGACGAGATACTGAACACGGACGCCGAAGTTTACGGCGGTTCCGGCGTGGGCAACCTAGGCCAGGTCACGGCCGAAGAGATTCCGTGGAACAACCGGCCCTGTTCGGTGTCTTTGCGGATTCCCCCGCTCGGTGTCGTGATTCTGCGCCCCGCCGAGGATAACCCGTATCGCCCGCGGTAGGGGGTTCGCGGCGTCCATCGTGGTTTGAATACTGCCCGCCCGCTCTAGGCTTTCGTTTCACAAGGGCGTTGCGGCGCGAAACTCCGTGCACACCAATGAGCGGTGTGGTTATTGGTACGTCCGTGTATCGAGGGAAGCCCGGAAGTCATCTTCATTCATAGAGGTGGTCCAAATCCGGTGTTCGGTGCGGATTGACCCCTGTGTCCATTTGACTGTAGGTGAAAACCATTTGACGGTTTCTATCTTTGCCATCCCATAAGAGTAAGCTTCGTCAACCGCCGGAGCTAGGTCTGTATCTCGTGAAGCGAGCACGACCACATCGTAGTTGCCGCTTCGTGCCAGTCGGCAAAGCGTGAGAGCGCACAGCACGTCTACACCTTTTTCTTGTGCTGAACTCCATATTGGCCGCTTCTTACCGTCAATGTACTCATTCTTGTATTTCAGTGGCCTTAAGGTCACTTGAACGATTCCGTTACTCTCTTGCTCCCAGTAATATTTTTGTGCCTGGTTGCGCCGATAGCCCTCGCTGGGATCTTCCCGTAGGGGCAGACCACGAAACACGTCTACACGCGCTAGTCTGACATAATCATTAGGATCTTGCAGTGAAGCGTTTTTGACCGCAGCGAGTCGTTGTCCAAATTTCAAAGGTGAAATCAGCGCGTCCTCTTTTGGACTATTGGGAAGAAAAACATCAGCGGCCGTCATGTGGACGTTCTGGTAGTCAATTACCACGGCCATAGATTTCATCTGATTCCCCTGCGATAAGAGTAAACCCCGCCAGTCCGAAGACGACGGGGAGCTATGAAATTAGGGTATATCAAAGTGTCAGATTCGTCAATAAAATTGGGACTTTGTGTTGAAGTATGAGCGATAGCGGTGGACCGCTGTAGCGTGCGTGTAGGTCTGGGGGACTGCCAGCGCGTTTGAGACAACGTGTAAAGAATTTCCGAATTTCTTTACACGTTTTTCTGACGTGTAAAACTGTTTTACACGTTGGGTCGCCCGGGCGGTTCTCCGGGGATTGTGAGCCATGGTCATCGAGGTAGGTGCACGAATGACCGATTTCGCTGGGAAATTCGGGTGAATGCCCGCGTGGGTTTCACCAAAGCCGCAGGTAAAGGCAATTTGCGGTCCGGGAGTCAGGTCGCGAGGGCGGTGAAATCGGTCGTTCGTGTCGGGTAGCCCTGCTCTGAACCCACAAGTGTGACCTAAATCACACTCGATTTCCGAGGTTTCGTGTAAGATTGCTCCAAGCCTTTACATATACAGGGTGTTAGCAAGGTTTCTGCCCACCTTTAGGCTGATAGCCGCGAGGCGTGACAGATTCCTTGGTTCCGGGAAATCCCGGAAGCGTGAGGCTAGAAAGTGGCGTAAAAACGCGACTCAAGGCCTCTCGCATTATTGACAGAACACTTGGGTGGTGTAAACTTTTCCCGGGTGCTTCCGTCCTGGATCACCTGGGTGGTTTAAAAAATTCCACCCTTTATTACCCAGAAGAAGGGTTTTTTTGAAGATGAATTTGAAGAAGAAGTTTGTGGTTGGCGCTGCTTCGGTGGCGTTGATTGCTTCGATG
>NZ_CFKZQR010000058.1:0-9720 GCF_985070215.1 Mobiluncus sp.
CAAGCCGACACGTGCCCCGCAATCGAGAGCGAAACCGGGAAACCGGACCGGGCAAGCATGAGCGTCTGCGTCAGCCCCGGCCTGGGGACCTCGCCATTCACCCCCTGGCGCGTGTTTTGCCCGCCGGCGGCCTACATCGTTGAGCTCGTCGCCGCCTAGCCTACAATCTTTCGGCTATAAACATCGGTTACGAACGCTGTATACACGAACCCGGATAGGGTTCGAACATACGTGATATCCCCAACCCACAGTTCGTTGGGCCTACTGGCCGTGAACTGCCGATTCACCAAATCCGGGCGAGAATCTGGTACTTGAGCGGGTCTGGTTGTTATTGCTGTGCGTCCCCGGCGAACACCAGCAATCCCAGCGATTTTCATGAGTCGAGCGACCTGGTCACGACCAATATCCCAGCCCGCGCGCCTGGCTGCGTGCCACATCTTACGAATACCATAGACACCAAAATTGTGTGCGTGAATCTCGCGTAGTTCTTCAGCAAGAATCCAATCACGAATGCTTCTGGAGCTTGCTGGTCTGCTCTTCGCTAGCCGGTAGCCGCGAGAGGTAATAAACCCTCCTTCCAGACTCGCACCCAGTGTCCGGCAAATCGGCTCGACCCCGAAACGACCCCTATATTCGTCAATATAAGCAATCATCATCGGGCCGGACGGTCGAGCTCCGCTGCGAAAAAAGCCGAGGCAGTTTTCAAAATCTCATTCGCCCTACGCAGCTCCGCATTCTCGCGTTTGAGCCGTTTGATTTCCTCATGCTCTTCACGCGTGAGCCCCTGCCGTTCGCCCGTAACAACCAAATGCTGCTCATACCAGCGGCGCAGTGACTCGTTTGCGATCCCCAGCTTCAGCGCTATCTCATTAACCGCCCTCCACTGCGAACACGAACGATCAGCAGCCAACCGATCAGAAAGCAACCGCACCGCCCGATCCCTTAAACTCCTGAGAATACCTCTTAGACATATCCCTAATCCTCTCAAAAACGAGTAGGAACAAAACCCAGTACGCTTCACTTCAACAATCACATAGCGCTGGGGCGTGCCTTTTGGTACGCCCCAGCTGCATTAAATATTCGCATTAGACGGGAGCTTTTAACTCCCTCATCCCCTGGGTGTCTAACCTGCATGAATGAAACCAACGGATCGTATGCAGAACCTGAGGCGAAATCGTAAGCAAATCCATCACGGCATCACGCTTTCTTCCATGCCAAGGTCAGCCTTGAATAGAAGCATCTTCTACACATTCTCATAAGATCAAAACTGAGTCTTGGATGGCAACCGCCTACTGGTGTTATGGAATCCCGCGTTCGATTTGCTATCGCAAACTGTCAAAATAAAAACCAAAAGACACTCAGAATTCTCTAAATATTTTGCCAGATTTGGCAGTTATTTATAATTTGACACGTCGGTTTTAGGGAGTATTTTTAACCAAATAACAGTTCGCTAAAGTATTAGTAAAGGAGGGAACTGAGTGTCTAAACCTTCACGAATCGTGGGGCTTGATGTAGCGCGCTCACTCGCGATCATCGGAATGATAGTTATCCACATGGCCTCGCTACTTTGGAGTACCAAAGTAATACTCTCTGGCCTACCCGCATCATTATTTGCCATCATCGCCGGCGCGACGATGATGATTATTGGACGAAACTACACCAGCACCACTTTCTTGCGGCTGATAGCCCGAGGCGCTTTAATCATCCTCATCGGCCTGGCACTACTGCCCGTGGGTGGACAAATCCAAGTGGTTCTCATCGTAATGGGCCTGGTAATGATCCTAGTTTCCTGGATGCCCGCATTGGGAACGTGGTGGAGGCTCGGTCTATTTATTGCCGCCACAATCGCCGCAACAATCGTTTACGCCCCCATCGAACTGCCACAGATTTATCCGCTATTGGCATGGATTGCATACTTCATCGGTGGCATGCTTCTTTTCGATGTGTACCTGCGCGGCCGACTACAGCGCAACCCCGATGAGAACAGCAACCCTAACACTCGACTGAGCTGGATCGTAACCGCTATCAGCGTTGTCATCGCTGGTATCGGCATCTACTTCCGATTTGACCCAGACATTCCCAGCTGGCTCAGCTTTACCGGTCACACCGGTGTTGCCGGAGAGATTATCCTCTCCGTTGCCGTTGCAGCCGTAGTGATCCACCTATGTGTGCTCATAGGCAATCTCTCTTCAACCTTGGTTTACCCTTTCGCTGCCATGGGAACAATGTCGCTAACCATTTACATTCTGCACATTCTCACCGCTTTCTACTGGCAGCAAAATGTCGCGTTGCATTCCACTTTGTCAGCAATCGGTTTCATCGTATTCTTCCTCGTCGCAGCCAGCCTCTGGAAGAAGTTTGCAGGACAGGGTCCTGCTGAGAAACTCGTTGCCACCACGATCAAGGCCATTGTTCCTTCTAAGAAAGGGAATTAACCGTGAAAAAAACATCTTTTTCGATCGCGACCATTGCCAGCGCCGTCCTTCTAATGACTGCCACTCCGGCTCTCGCACTCGAATATGGAGATCCGGCGCCCGATAATGCGGAAAGCAGTTCCGTTGCCGCGCTCAAAATGGGCAAAATCGGCAGCTTTGGTGACTGCACAGGCACACTCATTGCCGACCAGTGGGTACTCACAGCGCGCCACTGTCTAGAGTCAGTCAACAATGAAGGCACCCAGGCACGCATCGCTGGAAAGGTCTACAACGCTGATTCCTGGGCTCTTTCGCCCACATCTGACGCGGGGTTACTTCACCTGACTGAGAAAGTGACTAACGCAACCCCCGCAAAAATCTCCCACGATATTCCAACCCCAGGTCAGACGGGAACTCTTTACGGTTGGAGTAGCAGCTCGTCAATGGCACGATCTGGACAGCTACCAATGGCCAAAATGGTTGTCAAAGAGCTACTAGGTGGCGCACCTTCCGGTTCTGACACGCCGAGTGCTCCCGAAACTCCTTCCGATTCCAAGGCACCTACCGGCGCTGATGCGTCTACAGAGACTGCCCCGCCACAGGCTCTACCGTCAAAACCTGGAATGTCAGAATCCAGCCAAACCGAGTCTAATCCTGAGGGGATGTCGGAAGTCCCAGCCGACAACTCCATACAGCCTAGGATCGAAACCTCTATCTTGGATGTGCAGTCAGTTTCTGGAGCTGGCATGCAGGGCGGTGACTCTGGTGGCCCGTTCTTTGTCGACGGAAAGCTTGCGGGACTTGCTACCGCTGGAACTGCCAATGGGGATCCGGACCTTCCCTCCCCTAGTGCTGCAATCACCACAGTTGCAGGCACCGCCGAATGGATCGACAACATTGTCTCTGGCCGCGACACCCAAAGCGTTCTAACTGCAGAAAACACTCCTGCACCGCCAAAGAACATTCAAACCAGTGGCGATAATATTTGGGGTTACCTTGCGATCGCACTCGTAGGCCTTGCGGTGGGAGCAATCGGCTCACGTATCCGCAATGCGCGCCAGTAAGGATTCCTACTGGACTGTCTAGCGAATAGCATTTCACCCTTTGAAGCCGTCTCCCAGAAAACTGGGTGGCGGCTTCAAACATTAGCTCTTTTACAGTCATGCGACCCGTATCTGACCCCCTTGCCTACTGAAGTTCACAACCGATCAGCATTGCTGAACCAACAGGAAGATTATAGAAAGCCAGTAACCGAAACCTGGCTCAATCCGTGCTCGGGTCACGGAACACGGGCGTTAAAAGTGTACGGCTCCGTTAGGCCGTGTACTGGAGGGCTATGCGATCTTCCGGATGACGATCATTCAGATAGAGGACGGCCAGGAAGAACCACTCCGCTGGTTTCATCAAAAACCACACAGCATCAGCCGCCCACTGCGATCTGATCAGCTTGGCAACCGGGAAGCCATACGTGTCATATAAGCGCCGAATAACCCGATGGGTTCTGGGCACACGCTCTTCCAGTACCTGCTCAAACGCATTGGCCACAAGAAGCTGGCGATTCACAACCACCGGCCGGCCATGACGCAGGCCCATGCGGATTGGTTTTACCACCGCTCGGTGTCCGCCGGCGGCCACAGTGCAAAGGTAGTGTTCGTCAAAATACACGTTTTGCGGGGCAACCTGCTGTGACAGGTTCCAGTCACTGGTCTCCGTAAATGCCCTCACCACCATGCTCGGCGATTGCCCAAACAAAGCTAGAATCCCGACCAGCACGGCAAGTAGCGGGAGCGCCACCACGAACCCTAGAAGCGGCCAGCGCTTCGCGTCAGCCACCATTGCGTCGAGTTTGCTCAATACCGAGGAGCTGTCGATGCGGCCTCGTCTATCTCCATCAGCTTCGTAGGCGCGCACTTGGATTGCAACTATTTTCACCACAATCGCAAGCACAGCCAACAAAGGAAGAATCAGCAGTGCGTCTAGGGGGGTTTCAAAAGTTGTGATCTGGATAGTCCACACCAGGCCGAACACAACGCCCAAGTAGAGCCCCGCAATCGCAATCACAACTACGAGGGGCGGCAACTGTCTGGCTTCGTTAAACCGCAAAATGAGGAATCCGAGTACGAACAGTAGCGCGATGAACAGCACGTGTGGCCATGCCCGCGTGTAAATCGGCGCGTGGGTTTGGTAGTTTACCAGCTGGACGTGCCAGTCCGCAGTAGGCACAACCTCTTTGAAGAACCCTAGGTATCCGAACTCATAAACCGCTATGACACACAGGGTCCAAACGTCCAGGCCCGCATCGAGAACCGGCAGGTCCTTACCACTCCCCGCTTTGGCCGCACGGATTATTTGGCTGACAGTCAGCGCTACTGGGTAACCGGCCGCGAGCGCGACGAGGGCTCCTCCAACCAGAATCTGCCCGAGAATCTGACTTGCGCCTGAAGGAGGTTGGGATACGAGGTAGGCAATCGCTCCGGTGATTCCGATCAACAGAGTCAAAACGATTCGCGAAAAAGAGGGGTGCTTGCTGGCGTAGCGGTACAGCTTCACTTGTCCTCCTGTCCTGCAAAACACGATACACGCGTTTTCTAGACCATTGAACTAGCGCAGGACTTTACCGACCATATAGTGCTTAGCTCCGTTGATGTCGCACACGTAACGGGCGCGACCCCAAATAGCTCGAAGTCGCGCCCAGTATATGCGCGTGGTTAGCGAATATTGTCGATTACTACTATAAGTCGCCCTAGAACGAGTGGAGCCCCGCGGGTTAGCCCTCTAGCCAAGCAATCTACGAGCATACGCACCGCCCGATCCTTAAACTCCTGAGAATACCTCTTAGACATATCCCTAATCCTCTCAAAAACGAGTAGGAACAAAACCCAGTACGCTTCATGAACCGACCAACTATCAACCCGACTTTCCCCGCCAACACAAACAAAACACGGGAAAACAGACACACAATTTGACCGACCCCAAAGTTCAGCCAAACCAACTTTCAACCTGACTTTAAAGCTCTACCACAACGAAAAACCCGGATAAAAAACACACAATTTGTCCTTTAACCCTCCCGTGTTGGGGGTTTAAGCTGGTTTTTTGGCTATATTGTGGGCGTTTGCCCTGGTCGGGGTATTCGCTTCACTCACACCCTGTCGGGGTATTCGCAATCGCTAAGCGATTGCATGCCACTTAGTCGAAAACTCAGCCGTCGAGGTTCGCTCCGCTCCTCCGTCGGGGTATTCGCAATCTCTGCGCGATTGCATGCCCCTTAGCCGAAGCGGCAAATACCTTCCGGTTTTGTTTTGCCGCGGACTGCGTCCGCGGCTACGTTGCGCGGCCCCAGCTCGCTTACGCAAGTAGGCTTGCGACGCGGCTGTGTCGCGCAACTAGCCCGCTTCGCGGGCAAAACAAAACCGGTCAAGGTGCTTACCTTGACCGGAGTCGGGGTGGCGGGATTTGAACCCGCGGCCTCTTCGTCCCGAACGAAGCACGCTACCAAGCTGCGCCACACCCCGTGCGTTTTGCAACCCCTCAATTATACAGATGAACCGAAATATCAGAAATCGCAGCCGCTCAGAAAGTCCGCGCCGCGCCATGAGTCCCACCCGAAACTGCGATGCGCTAGCAAGCATCGCGCAGGTGGCCCAGCCGCCCCTAGAGCGCCGGGTTCGCGGCTTTTGATACAATCGACCCGTGAATATCCTCGTCGTTTGTACCGGCAACATCTGCCGCTCCCCGATGGCCGAAATCGTCCTGCGCGAAACTGCCCAGCGAGAGGGACTTGACCTGCGCGTATCTTCGGCAGGAACCTCGGACGAAGAGCACGGCCACGGTCTGGATCGGCGCGCGGCAAAAGTCCTTCGCGAAGCCGGATATAACCTGCCCGCCAGCCACTTCGCCCACCGCGCCACCACCGCGGAACTACGCGAGGCCGACCTTGTGCTGGCAATGACCACAGGTCACGCCCGTATTCTCCAGCGCATGATGGCCTCCTCCGGGGTCAGTACCGACAAACTGCACCTGTGGCGGGAATTCGACGGTACCGTGCCTTTCGGCTCCATCAGCGATTATCTGCAATCGTCGCCAGGGTATTCCGACCAGTATTCTTCCGCAGGTCACGCGGACGTGCCCGACCCCTGGTATGGGAACCAGGACGGGTTCTATCGCACTTTGGCGGTCGTGGAGTCCGGTGTTCAGGGCCTGTTGCGTTGGCACAAGGCCGGAGGGGCAGAAGCCCGGTAGGGCTCGGCTTGCCGGTCTCACGCTGTGACGGAAACGCTCTCTTGGGTTGAGGGTTTCACCCTCAACCCAATGCGTTTCCACAATTTGCACAAAACTTTGGTTTGGGGTCGGGGAGTTTTGCCCCGCAGTTCGAGCAAAAGCTTCCGGCGCCCGCAGCCGGGGCCGCCGGCTGCGGTTTACCGCAGTTAGAACAGAACTTGCCGGTATTTTGTGCCCCGCAATCGCAAGCCCAAGTCGCGCCGGCCGCGCCGGCGCCACCTGCCGCCTCGGTCTGCTGAGCCTGCTGCGCCGCCTGCTGCTGAGCCTGCATCTGCGCCTGGTTCGAAGCCGAAGCCGCTCCCATGAAACCGCCGCCGGCCTGCATTCCCAAGCCGACACCCATCATGGCCATACCCGCGCCCGCCGGATTCGACCCGGCGTTTTCGATACCGCGCGCCACGGACCCTTGCACAAATCCCTCGCGAATCGTGGGATCTTGGAGCATAGCGCCCTGATTGCGCATATCAATCATCTTGCGCGACTGTTCGTCGTAAGAAATCGAAGCAATACCAACGGCCTGAACCTCGATACCGCGCTGTTGCAGCCACTCGGCATCCAAAGCGTCGCGCATGTACTTCGACAACTCGCTCATCTTGGAGGTGACCTGGGAAATGCGGATTCCGTCCACGCTCATCTGGTTGATGGAAACCTGCAACGCCTCCAGGAACTCGTTTTGGTACTGTTCCTTAATCTCATCAATATGCACGTGTGTGGCGTCACGCGGAATCGCCTCAGCGTAGAACTTCAGCGGGTCGACGATGCGAATGGAATAGGTGCCGTGCGCGCGCAGGAACAGCTCGGCGTTATAGAAATTGTCAAAGTATTGCACCGGGTTAGGAGTGCCGAACTTAATGCCCTTAATCTCTTGCAGATTGACGTAAAAGGCCTGTTGCGCCCCGGAAGGAGTGCCGCCGAACTTGAAACGATTCCAAGTCTCTTTCAGCGCATCTCCCAAGCTCCCGGTAAACAGCGACGGCGCCGAACCGGAATTAAACGTGTACGCGCCCGGCTCGGTGGAAAAGTCCACAATCTTGCCCGAATCAGTAACCAGCAACGCTTGACGGTCGTAAACCAGCAGCTTAGAGCCGTCAGTAATGATGTCCTCGGAGCCACGCTTGTTAGACCCGCGCCCGCCTTGGCGCATCTGGGCGCCCTTGGTAAAGACGATGCCTTCCCCCATGTCTTGTGCGGCGATGGCATCCACCCACTGATCCGCAAGTGTTCCGCCGATAGCGCCTGCTGCCGCCTGAATCAAGCCCATGTTTTCCTCCTAATGTCGGTGTTTTCAACAGTCCACTCGGGTCGCCTCGCTGACAACCCGGCTGATTCGTCTCCAGCTTTCACTAAAAATCTAGACGATTTAACACCCAAAAGGGTGAAAACCTAGCTGGTTTCGTGCCGAACGGGCATTTCTCAGGAGGGCGTGAGCGGTCACAAGGGCGGTGTGTTCGGGTTTTCACCCATTTGGGTGTTCGTTTTGGGCGGCGGCGCTGTAAACATAGGGATGGAAACCCCGCAGTGGGAGTCAATACCAAGGAGGAAATCATGGGTTTATTTGATGCGAAAGAATGCGCGCTGTGTTCTCAAAAGGCCGGAATGCTCACGAAGCAAAAGCTGCAAGACGGCTTCCTGTGCGGGGATTGCAAGAAGAAATTGTCTGACCTGTCCTCGGGGTGGAAGCAACGCACCGTCGCGGACGTGAACGAACATCTGGCGTTGCGCGAGGCAAACAAAGAACGTGCCGCCAAGTTCCAAGTTACCCGCTCGATTGGGACCGGGGGTTGCCTGGAACTTGACGACACCCACGGCTGGTTCCGGTTTAAGATTGGGCGCGACTACAAGCAGGGCAACGCCCAAGTATTTGCCTTTAACGAACTGGGGAATTTCTATGCGGAAATTCACTACGATTCCATCGCGGACGATGAGGACGGCGATGGTATCCCCGATCAGTACGATCGCGATTCTCAGGGTTCACACCGCAGCAACATGGGAATGATGGGGGCGATGGGTGGCGAACTGAACTCTCAATCAGCAAATATGTTCGTCAACGGTTCGGGAATGACTCAGTACTTCCGTTCCGTCGGCAATCAAATCAACGATGCGGGGATGCCTTCCGAAGTGACGGACATCACCATGGTGGTGGGCACCACCAACCGGTTCTGGCCCGAAGTGCGGTTGCGCGGTTCGTTCTTTGGGGTGGGTAACGATATGCAAAAGTTGCAGGAAGCTCAACAGACCATTCAGGCCCTCGCCCAGCTCCGCGCCGGTGCTGGCGGCATGGGGGCTCCGATGGGTCAGCCTGGCATGATGGGCCAGCCGGGTATGGCGGGCACAATGCCGATGCAGCCCGGTATGCAGCCGGGCATGGGCCAGCCGATGGGCCAGCCTGGAATGATGGGTCAGCCGGGTATGGCTTCTATGGCCGGCGGCATGATGGCCGGGGGTATGGGCATGCCCCAGCAAGGCATGGCGCAGCCGGGTATGCAGCCCGGGATGCCTGGCGCGATGCCAATGCAGCAGCCCCAGATGGGGGCAGTTCCCCCGCAGGGCATGGGTGCCCAGATGGGCGGGGCGCCAGCTCAGGGTGCGCATCCGACGAACTGCCCCGCCTGTAATGCCCCGGTAGATGGGCAATTCTGCGGCAGCTGTGGTACCAAAGTCTATTGAAATCCCAGATGCGAAGCGAACCTATGGAGTGAGGATCGTGCATTCAACGGGGGCTTCCGTGAGGAAGCCCCCGTTGGTTTGCCCTCGGCAAGCCTCGGGTCAGACACTTTATCCAGCACGCCGCCGAGCGTCTAGCTGAGCTCCGTTTCGGGAAACGTCCTCGCGATTCTGAGCGTGGGTTGAGGCCCGGCGAGTTACACTTAACCCCAAGGAGAGGGAAATCGACCGTGGAAAGCAACCGGGGAAACTTTTTGAACTCGACAGACACACCTAGTGCAACGGCAAAAATAGATGCCCCTATCCGCCAGGCTTACCGCGGAAAACGTCCCGCATCCACCCCGGTGTGGTTCTTGGGGCAGTC
>NZ_CFKZQR010000059.1:0-8658 GCF_985070215.1 Mobiluncus sp.
CCCAGGCTGGCGACCGGGCGGTGGGGTTGATGAAGGCCGCGGTGCAAGCCACCCAAGGGCCGGAAGTTTTGGGCGGCACCGGCGGGTTCGCGGGCCTCTATGATGCCACGGCCGCGGGGATGAACGCCATGCGCCGTCCGCTGTTGGCGACGTCTACGGACGGGGTCGGCACCAAGATTGAGCTGGCCAAAGCGATGCGGATCTATGACACTATCGGTCAAGACCTGGTGGGAATGGTCGTTGACGACCTCACCCCGGCGGGGGTGCGGCCCTTGTTCATGACCGATTACATTGCCTGCGGCCGGGTCGTCCCCCAGATGATTGCGGCCGTGGTTGAAGGCATCGCCCGGGCTTGTCAGGCGGTGGATTGCGCGCTGGTGGCGGGCGAGACGGCCGAACACCCCGGAGTGCTGGGAACTGAAGATTTTGATGTGGCCGGAGCAGCGACCGGGATTGTGGATGCGCCTCGATTGCTTGGACCCCAGCGGGTTTGTGCCGGAGACCTGGTGGTCGGTTTTGCTTCCAGTGGCTTGCATTCAAACGGGTATTCCCTGGTACGCCGGATTGTGGCTGACGCGCGGGTGGATTGGAATTCCTCGATTCCCCAGTCTTACGGGGTGACGGCTCCCAGCGGCTCGCCCTTTGCTGAAGCTGCTGATTATTCTGTGGGCTTGGCCTGCCTGGAACCGACCCGGCTGTATTCCCAGCTGTGTTTGGAACTGGAGAATTCGGGCTGGCTCGCCGCTCGCCAAGCCGGCGATTTTGCCGGGGAACTGGACGGAAACCGGGTTCACGCGTTTGCTCACGTGACCGGAGGCGGTTTGGCCGCGAATCTGTGCCGGGTTATTCCCGCCGGCCTGCACGCGGTAGTGGACCGTTCGACCTGGCAGGTGCCGGGGATTTTCCGCTACCTGATGGATTTGGGCGGGGTGGACGTGACCAGTGCCGAGGACACCTGGAACCTCGGCGTGGGTATGGCGGCTATCGTGCATCCTGATTTCGTGCCCGCCACCATCATGGCGGCACAGGTAGCCGGCATGGAGGCTTTTGTCATGGGACGTATCAGCGATGGTGTTCCCGCAGGTGAGCGCCAGATTTCCGGGACTAAAGGGGTCGCCGGAGGAACTGTAGCCATGCTCGGTGAATACCGGTTTTAAGCCCGGGCTACTGTGGGCGGCGTGACTATAGGGGGAATATAGCCCGATTGCTGCCATTATTGGCAGCTACCCGGCTATATTCCCCCTATAGTGACAAAAAATCTGTTTACCGGTGGCGACGGCGCAGCTTTGCCAGCAACAATACGCCAGCTACTACCCCCGCCGCGATGCCCAGTTTCTTTTGCGAATCCACGTCGCCCTCTACCGCATCGGTGAAGGTCGACTTGGCAAGCTGTGCAAAATCCTGGGCTTTGGCCTTGGCTTCTTTGACCTGATTGGCCGGACGCAGCCGATTCACCAGCTGGTCTACGGTCTGACCCATGTCGGAGCGGGCGGCTTCAATCTGACGCTCGATTTCCTCCGGGCTACCGGTAAACTCTGTTTTCTCCGCGTCGTTTTCGCTCATTTTTCCGCTCCTAAATCCGGGCGCTTGATGGCGGCCTTCAGGGTTTCTACGTCCTTCTTGACGTGCTTTTGAGGTTCGGGGATGTTGTCTTTAGCGCGTTTTGCTGCGGATAGCCCAATCAGGGCCCAAATCACCGTCAGTACCAGCAAAACCGCCGCGGTGAGCAAAGCGCCCCACGCAGCTAAACCGGTCAGCGCCGTAAACCCATAGAACATAGCTTTGATCAAATAACCGAGCATGAACAGGGCAAACACGCCGGCACCGGCCAACAATCCCGCGGCCAAACCGAACCGGGACCCGGCTGCTTTGGCTTGGGCTTTCATCAACGCGACCTCAGCCCTGAACAGGTCAGAAACCTGGGTGGAAAACCGCGCAAACAGCGCCCCCAGCGATAATTTCGGTTCTTCTACAGCCATAAGGGCCTCCTCGTCAACGTCACTTAAAACCTAGTTTACTATTTTCACAAAATCCTCGTTTAGGAAGCCAGAGTCGCCATCAACTCCGGGGTCCGCACAGTTTTGCGAACCGGCCACGATGCCGCTAAAACCGCCAAAATGACAGCTGCCGCAACGAAACCGAGCTGGCCCAGCACCGGAATTCCCCATGCGCTCAGCCCAAAGTCCCGCAGCATCCACCGCCACAGCATTCCGATGACCAGTCCGGAAATCCATCCCAGCCCCGCACCCAGCAACGCCAGGAAAAATGCTTCCCAACGCAGCGAAGCCCGCACTTCCCGCGGGGTTAGCCCCAGCACCCGCAGCAGGGCGAAAATTTGCCGCCGTTCTATCATCGCCAGCGCCAAAGTGTTCACAATCCCCAGAATGGCGATGACGATGGACAGTCCGAGTAGCGCGTACATCAGCCACAGAACCTGCGTGGTGGTTTGCGACAGGGCGTGAGACAACTCAACCGGGGTATAGACCCGGTAGACATAGAACTGATTCAGACTGTGCTGTATCTGGTTTTGAATCTCACGGATTTCAGACGGGGCGGCCGCGGCGTTTTCACTCTTTAGGTTCACAAAAATATACTGGAAAGCGAGGGATTCAGGGGCTGCAGCCTGGCGCAGATACTGCGGATCGAGGAAAATCGCCGCGTCCAGCAGGGTGGAATGCACTATCCCGGCGACTTTGGTGGAATAAATCCCGCGGGGACCCGTCACCGTAATCGCATCCCCCACTTTCCACCCTTCCCGGGCGGCATCACGGGCGTTCACCAGGGCTCGGCCGTTCGCCAAGCCCTTCACGTCACCAGTCTTAACCTGCAGGGAGACCAGGTTGTCGGCTTGGTCCGCGGTGATGCCGGCGACAGTGAGGGACCGCGTGGGATCTTGGTCGAGCCGCACCAGCATCGGGGCGCTAAAGATGTCGGCGTCTGCGGAGCGTACCCCGTCCACTTTTCGCAGCGCCGCAACGGCTTTCTCCACGTTCGTGGAAGGCTGCAGCGAGGCTACGACCAGGTCAGATTGAACTTCCTGGGTCACCCCGGACTGCAGGGACTTGCGGGCGGAATCAGCCAGGATTCCGCCGGTGGTGGCGATGGCTATGCCAAGGACCAGGGCGGCGGCTCCCAGGGAGGTGCGGCGCGGGTAGCGGCGCAGGTTGCGCAGCGCCAACAGCGCCGGTAAGCGCTGCCCGCGCCTAAATAAGGCGGAAAAAAACCACAGGAACGGTCGCAGCAAGACCGGGGTCAGACATAGCACGCCAGACAGCCCCAACAGCGTTGCCGCCATGCCCAGCACTGCCGCCTGCGTCCCCACTTCTGACCGAGACGCTTCCAACAATGCCACCGCGCCGAGGCCAATGGCCACGACCAGGACTAACAGCCCAAAAATCGTGACTCCGCGCCGGCGTCCTTCCGGGACGGGAGCGCTGGCAGCCAAAGCATCCAGCGGGGTCATGCGTCCGGCCCGCCAAGCCGGAATGAAACAGGCCACCACGGTAATGAAAACCCCCAGCGCCACTATCGCCAGGGCCCTCCAGAGCCCCAACGGCACACCGGAAGTGAACACCCACCCTTGTGCAGTGAGAACCTGGCGGATCCCCACCACCAGGGCCAGCCCCACTCCTTCGCCCAAAACGGACCCAATCAGCCCAATCAGCAGGGCTTCGCCGACCACCAGCATCCGCAGCGCGTGAGGGGTGTAGCCGGCAGTGCGCAGCATTCCGAGCATTCGATAGCGGGAGGCGACCAGGATCCCGAAAGTGTTGGCAATCAGGAAAGCGCCCGCCAGCAGCGCCAGCGCCACAAACGCCAGGGCCAGCAGGTTCACCAGACTGACCGTGCGAGCCACCGCCGCGGACTGTTGGGCGCGTAGCGCGGCCCCCGTCAGGATGACCGCATCGGGACCGACCGCGTCTTGGACGCGTTCCTTGACATTGTCCGGGTCGGCCGCGGGCGCCACATGGATGCCGATGAGCTTGATTTTGCCGGTAGGAGAAAACCAGGTTTTTGCGTCCTTACCGTCCACGAAAGCCAAGGTGGCGGTGCCCAGCGGGTCTTTGAACTGGGCGAGGCCCACGACTTTCAGCCGGTGGGTGGCTCCGCCCCAAATCAGGGTGGCAGTTTGGCCGGTTTTCAGTCCGGCGCGCCGGGCCGTACTGAGTTCCAGCATGACCTCTTTCGGTCCCTGCGGCAGGCGACCCGCCGCGACTTCCGGTCCTGGCGGATAGGGAAAAGCGCCGTGCACCAGGGTCGGGGTGAGCCCGATTGAGACGGGGTGTTTCGCCTGGTCCAGCAGGACTGCCTGGCCCTCATATTGGGGAACCGCGTGGGCGACCCCATCGGCCGCTTCGATAATTGGCACAAGTTCGTCGCTGACGCTGCCGCGCGCTGCCAAGTCTGGCGTGACAGCGTCTTTCGTGGGTGGTGCCACGGCATAGAGGTCCCCGGAGAGCGTTGCCGTCACGGAAGACTTGGCCGCGTCAGTCATCAGGTCGGTTATCCCCAAAGTGGCGGTCAGGAATGTTACGCCCAGCACTACGGCAAACACGGTGGGGAAAAAGCGGGAGCCGCGGCGGGTCATTTCGCGCCAAATGAGTTTCCACATGGCGTTTACCGGCCTTTAGTGGGATATTTCAAGGAAGGAGTGCGCAAGTTCGGGGGGAAGGTTTCCGTTGGGTCCGCGCCGGGGACGGGGACAGCTGGGGTGTCCGGGGTTGCCGAGCCGGGGGTGCGCCCCAGGTTTCGCAGATCGTCTTGCAGAGTCGCCGAACGGGCTTCTGCCTGGGCTAACATGGCGTCTGCGCGGGCGATGAGCAGTTCTTGGTCGGGAGTTTTCCCGCGGCTGGGCAAGTTCGGATTTCCACCGTAAGGGGTTGACGAGGCCGCGGTGTCGCGAGGGGTTCGTGCTGCAAGTGCCGAATCCGAAGGGCGCGAGTCGTGCGGCGCGGCGGTTTCCTGCAGGGTTTCCGTGGCGTCGTTGATGGCTGCGCCCGAAGCGGCCAAGAGTTTTTCCGCCTGTTCAATCATGGCTAGCAGCTCGTTCTTGCCTTCGGCTTCGGCCAAGTGGGGGTCGACGGCGGGGCGGCGCGGCCGGCGCGGCCTTTCGCGGGTCGGCTCGGGTTTCGGTTGCGGTTCGGGTTCTGGCTCTGGCTCGGCGAAAAATTCCGGTTGCGGTTCGGGCTCAGCAGCCGGGACTTCGGTCGAGGGCGCCGTGTTTGATTGCGCGGCAAGTGACTCAGGGAACTGCGGGTGTAGCGAATCAGGTTCAGCGGAGTCCGCCGGGACCGTTTCGGGGGTAAACGCCTCGGACAAAATCCGGGACGAAGCCGAACTGGGCACCAACGTGGGAGGATTATCCGCCCAAGCGTCCGTGGTCGGCGGCGCGACCGGCGCGGCCACATCCGGGGGAAGGACCGGTGTCGAAGCCGTTGGTGCGGACTTCTTCGCAGCGATACCGCCCAAAATCGGACGGCGCGACAAGGGGGGTGTCCCCGAGTCCCCTGCACCGCTAACGGTAGGCGCGGGCTTGTCCGTAAAATCGAACGGATTAAACCCGGTATCACCGTAATCTGTGGGGTCAGAATCTTGTGCGGTGTCGTAACTGTCGTCAGCCGACTCGGCGGACCCGGCAATCACGGAATCAAAGGTAGCGTTGTGTTCGCCCGCCGCAGCGGAGCTCCAGCCCGCCTCAGAGCTGGCAAAGCCGGAAGCGAGCGGTTTACCCAATAAATCATTAGTGTCGTCCGGGGAATCGGGGCGCGCCACGGACATACTGGGCCACTTGAAATCGCCACGAGCCAGGGAATCTGCCAGTTCGTTCGGCTCGGGGTTTGCCTCGGCGATGCCGAGGTTTGCAAAAGTGAGGGCAGTATCGCGTTGGCGACGCGACGGGGGAGGAGGCGCGGGGGCAGGTGTCGGGCTGGATTCGGGGGCGGTATGCCCGACTGGGAACGCGCTTTGTAAGTACGGGGAGATGGAGGAAGGCTGCGTGTCCGGTGCCGATTTTGGCAAAACCGCGGCTTCCTCTGTGGGCGATTCCACCTGTTCAGAGTCGGTTTCCTCTTCAATTTTTGGCAAACTCATGACGGCGGTTAGATCCTTTTCCAACGCCTCCGGATCAACGTCACGTAGAGACTGGGGCGCGCCCAGTTGTCCCGCGCGTTTCCGCGCTTGCCGCACATCGCCGAGATTTTGCTCCGCTTCGAGGATGGTTTCGCGGGTCGGGTTCTCCAGTTGGCCGACGATTTGGCCGTCAAACAGGAACAGTACCCGGTCTGCGTATTTCGCGGCGTCCGGTTCGTGGGTGACCATGATGACTGACTGTTCCCAGTCGCGCGCGGCCGCCCGCAGGAACGAAAGAACCTGTGCTGATGAAGCCGAATCGAGGTTTCCGGTCGGCTCATCAGCGAAAACGACCTCCGGGGCGGTCAGCAACGCGCGCGCGCAAGCCACCTTTTGCTGTTGCCCTCCGCTCAGTTCGGAGGGGAAGGCGCCCAGCCGGGATTCCATATCCAGCTCTTTGACCAGCGCTTTTAGCCGGCGTCGATCCGGAGAATGGCGGCGCACCATCGCTGACAACTCGATATTTTCCGCAACGTTCAACGTGGGCACCAAGTTAAATGACTGAAAAATAAACCCGATTTTGTCGCGGCGAAACCGGGTCAACTCTGCGGCATTCAGCTGAGACAGGTCACGTCCGGCAACCTTGACCGTCCCGGATTGAAACGAATCCAGCCCTGCCAAAATGTGCAGCAAAGAGGATTTCCCGGACCCGGAAGGCCCCATAATGGCGGTGAACTGGGCGCGGGGAAAATCAACGTCCACGTTATCCAAAGCTGTGACAGCGCGCTCCGTATCGGCCTGACCATAAATTTTAGTCAGACCGCGGACGCTGATGAGAGGATTTGAGACCGGAGAAAGCGTGGTGGAAAATCTCGGTGATGCCGCAGCGGTTTGATTGACCAAGTTTCGCCTCCTTTCTCTGCATTCTTTCATATTTGCCGCCAGGGTGCCGGTTTCCACGCCCGAAGGAAGTTCAACTCAATACCAACGGTTGATGCGCTGCCAGCGGGCGAGCGGAGGGCAGAACCATACGGTCTTGATACGATTTTACAAAATGGCATGAACTGGGAAAAAGTCCCACGCGGTAACGAAAAATGGTCGGACAATGTTTTTTCACGGTTTGTGCGGTGCAGTCTACAATGGCAGGATGCCTGGAAAAGCACGAAAACCCGTTCCTGCGCCCCTGATTTTCTTTACCGAAGGCGTCATTCAGTATGTGGGAGCTGGCTTCGCGGTGACGCTGTTTGCCCTGATGGGGACGTTAACCGTGGCTTGGTTGCGGACTGTCTTTGCGGCAATAATTTTGCTGGCGTGGCGCCGGCCCTGGGGTGCCCGGGCGCTCACTCGCAGCGGCTATGTGTGGTCCTGCCTGTTCGGAACCGCCCTGGTCTGTATGAATATGACATTTTACGAGGCGATTGCGCGGCTTCCCCTGGGGACTACCGTTTCCGTAGAGTTCCTGGGGCCGGTCATTTTTGCGGCCATCGGCATCACCGGCTGGCTGGGCAAGTTCTCGGTCCTGTTGGCGTTCTCTGGCGTAGTCATGATTGGCGGGCTGGGCCTGGACATGGGCAATCCGACCGACCGGATGGGCCTGTTCTGGGCGCTGGTCGCCGGGGGAATGTGGGTCGCCTACATGGCTTTGGGCCGCAAAGTTGCGGTTTTGGGTCGCGGCATCGATTCCTTGTCCGTAGCCCTGGCCTTCGGTTCGTGCCTGCAGCTGCCCCTGGCCTGGCCTGACATCCACGTTGCGTTCAGCTCGTGGTACGTTTTCAGCCTGGCCCTGCTGATGAGCATGTGTTCCTCCTTTGTGCCTTACATCCTGGAACTGGTGGTGCTGCGCGATGTTTCCGCCGCCATTTTCGCGCTGCTCTCAGCGTTGTTGCCGGTAACGTCCCTGCTGGTGGGGGTGATTATGCTGCGGCAGTTTCCGAGCTGGCCAGAAGTGGGCGGCCTAATTTTGGTATCGGTAGCGGTGGCGATGACCTATCGGCGCGACCCCGCCGATACAGCCGCCCCTACCCCTGCTGAACAGACGGACTAAACTAGGCTTATGACCGGATTCTCACAGCGTTTGCAAGCCCTCTCCCAGCGGGTCGCCGCGGCGGCCGCGGCCGCGGGACGCGATGGCAAGTCAATCCGAATCCTTCCGGTCAGCAAAACCCACCCGGTTGCGGACCTGCGCGAAGCTCTCGCCGCGGGAGTGAGCGAATTCGGGGAAAACAAACCCCAAGAACTGGCCGCGAAAGCTGCGGAACTCGGCGCGAACCTGGGCTTGGGCGCTGACGGGAACGAGGCAAGTCCCCGCTGGATCCAAATCGGCAACCTCCAGCGCAACAAAGCGAAACTCATCGTTGCAAACGGTGCGGAACTGCAATCCTTAGATTCCGCGAAACTGGCACAAACCCTGAACCGGCTACTTGACCAGGCGGGACGGACCCTAGAAGTCATGATTGAAGTCAACACTTCCGGTGAGGACGCGAAACACG
This sequence comes from Mobiluncus sp., assembly GCF_985070215.1. Taxonomy (NCBI): domain Bacteria; kingdom Bacillati; phylum Actinomycetota; class Actinomycetes; order Actinomycetales; family Actinomycetaceae; genus Mobiluncus; species Mobiluncus sp. The sequence continues at coordinate 8,559 of NZ_CFKZQR010000059.1, forward strand.
GGATTGCGCCCGAAGAAACCCTGGAGCTGGCGCGGCTGGGCATTTACCAGCCCCCACCGCCCCCCCTCGGCCTTTTTGGGGGGGGGCGCCGCCCGGGGGG
>NZ_CFKZQR010000060.1:0-8292 GCF_985070215.1 Mobiluncus sp.
AAAGCGCTACCGGACTGCTGGAGCATGAGGCCCAGCACTTCACGTTCATCGGCGGGCAAACCCAAAGCAGGCCGCGCCTGCGCGCCTCCGCCGGTCTCGCCTTGCAGACGCACCAGGTAGGTTCCGCCCGCGAGTCGACCTGGACAGGCGGCGGCCGCTTGGGTAGAGCAAAAGACCGGGCCGGGACTCGTCCCTGACCAGTCTCGCGGCACCGTGACCCGCAAATCGGCGCCTGCCAGCGTGGCGAGCATTTCGAGCTGCTCCCGCCATGCTTTCTCGTGCGGTTCGCACAGCAGCGTCACCGTTTTTGAGGTATTGACCATGCCCCAAGTTTTCGCCGCCGTGCAACAGACCAGAAACGGAAAAATTTTTACCTGTGGAAAACCCCGAATTCACCGCCCTGTGGATAACGTGATGAAATGGGTGACTGACTGGGAAAACCGCGAAAACTTGACCAAATTTTGGGGAAGTTAAGTATAGCTGCAGTCCCGCGTTATACAATGGCTCGGTGTCCGAAAACCTTCCGCAGCCTCCCAAGAATCCGGTTCCTGGGCAGACAGGCGGCTCGCAGCAACGCCGCCAGGAGCAGACGTTGCCTCCTCATGCCCGCCCGCAGGCTCCGGCTGTTTCTTTGCCGCCCGTTCAAACAGCGGGCAATCCTGCGGTTCCTTTCCCACGCCCGCAACAAAAAACAGTTCAGCCTCGCGTGTTGCCGTCCCGTTCCGCAGTGCGGCGCGGATTGGTGACTCCTCCAGGGCACCCCTCCCCGACCCCGCGACCGAATGTTCAACCCGGCCAACCTGTTCAACCCGGCCAGCCAAGTCCCGCAGTCGGGATACCCCCGGTCATCCCTCCCGCTCAGCCAACTCAATCCACCCAGCCCATTCAACCCGCCCAGCCCGGCCCCATTCCACTGACCCCGACCGCCGCTGGTGTCCCAACCGCCTTGCCGGAAGAAGAAATCGACGAGGCCGAAACCGCAGCTTGGAGGACCGAACTCGCCGCCGCCGCAGCTCAAAACGAAGTCGAACAGGTTCCCGATGACTTGAGCCCCGAACCAGCCCCCTCCGAGGCACCTGCCAAGCGGCCCGGCACGTGGAAACGGTTTGCCTACCTGCGCGATCAGTCCCGGACACTCGCGGAAACCGGGACACCGAAACCTCCGCCCAGTACCCTGCGGGCCAACCTCATCGGTATCCTTACCGGGCTGCTGGTGGCGCCCATCGCGATGGTTTTCCTGATCTGGGGTACGAAAACCGTGATGGATGCCAGTTACGGCGCCGGAGCTGTCGCTATAGTTTTGGGGATTTTTGAAATCTTGGCAGGAACCGCACTGCTGTCGATAACCGGTGTGGTCACCGGCTACTACTCGTCGCTATCCTGGGCGATTTCTGCGCTCTGGCCCGTGCTGCTGACCGTCCTGGCCAGCCCGATTCGCGGCTTGGTCGCCGCCCACAACGACACTTTGACGGGAGCTTCGCAATACTCGCTGTGGTGGGAATTCCTCGATGGAGTTTCCACGTTGACGGCTTCCGGATTGTTCCCCACCATGGCAATAGTCATGGTCGGGGCGTCTTTGGCGTCTCAAATCGCCTATCTGGAGGGGCGGGACTTCGCCTTGCTGGAGCACGAGCTCGGCGAAACTAACGACCGCCAGCCCGGCGCACCCATTGCCCCGCCTTCACGCTTGAAGTATCACTTCTTGGCGATTGTGGTGGCTGTCATCTGCACGATTGCGGGCATGTTGGCGCTGATTCCGCTCCATGATCGTTTGGCGGTCATCACCGGCGCCAGCGGGCATTTGTCAGAGCTGCCGGCGGTCGCGACATACGGGTTGCCGATTCTGGGCATCGTCTTGCTGTTCATAGCGGTTTATTCGGGTTCCCGCTCCGCCGCGGGCCTGCTGTTTGCCGGCGTGACCTGCGGGATTATCCCGGGGATAATTCTAGCTTTCGGGGAGGCTTCGACTTCCGGTTGGGCCGAACGTCTGGTCAGGTTCCTTTCCGATCACCTCACCGCTTCTATGCACGTATCCGGCGGACCGCTGACGACCTTCGGTTTTGTGCTCATTGCTTGCGCTCTAACGCTGTGGTGGTGTCGTCAAGCGGGTCAACGCGATCAAAAGGCGGATCTTGCGGAGGCTTAGCCGGTTTTTTAACGTGTTCACAAGCGGTTTGCCCGGGTTTTTCGTTGCTTTCTTCAGTTTTTCCCAGCGCGCCTAGTGAGAATGGCCTGGTTCGTGCGCTAACGTGTTTCCCGAGGTGACTGACGAAGGGAGACTCCCGTGACCGAAGAAAATCAGCCGGCAGAATTGCCTGACTACCTGCGTGACGCGTCCGAGGATGCCGACAAGTCTTTGGACGGCGAAATCGATGCTGCAGAGGCATGGGCGCAGGCTTTTGCGAAAGACAGCGCAGACTCTGACACCGACTCTGGCGCTGACACTAAAACCGAGCCCACCCCCGAAGAATCAGTCACCACTCCGGTCGAGGACAACGAACCCGATACACAGTCAACCGTAGTTACTGACAATAGCACGGAAACCGTGGTTACCCCGCAAGCTGAGGAAACAGACAGCGACGCCCCTGCGCCAGAGCCCGCACCCGCACCCGAGCCGGAACCGGACCCGGTGAGTGACACCTCGACTCAAGCCTGGTCATCGTTCCTGAACGAAGAAACCATCGCGAAAACTGAGGATTCTACCACTGACGTGGTTGACTCAAAGAACGAGGAAATAACTCCCGCACCGCCAGCCGAGGAACTGGAAACCACGGTGGTACGCCGCAAGTCCCTCTTGGGGGCGGAATCCAGTCCGACCCCTCCAGCTGGCGCGGCTGCTGACGACACCGCAACCACGGAAGAACCTGACCCGAAATGGCAACCACGTCAAGCACAACTTCTCGGTAACGAAGACGAAAAACTCAATGAATCTACGATGCTTGCCGGAGCCTCCATCAAACCGGCAAAAATCAGCCGAGCCGGCGCGCATGCCTGGTCCCTGCTGATTAGCCTCATCGGAGTACCCCTGGCGTGGGCATTCTTACGCCACGCCGGAGGACTGCTCTACGGTTCAAACCATTCCGCTTGGGAAACGGGCAAATACTCCTTGGAAGGGCTCATCTTCCTGGTTCTGGGTTTGGCAGCAGTCGTCATCATAGGTATGGTGGTGCGGTTGTCCTCACTGGGGATGTTTGTGTCTGGAATTGCACTCTGTGTTCTGGGCGGCGCTTTCGTGGTGGTCCCCGGAGTGGTGAAAGGCGCGATGGGCAGTACTTTGCAGGGAATGCAAGACAGCCCGGTGATGGCGTTGAAGGTGCTGGGCTACCTCATTGAATCCGCCGGAGCATCGGGACAATTCTTTGTTATCGGCGTGTTGTTAATCATGATTGGCGTGGTGGGACATACCGCCCGCCGCAAAGGCCGGGTTGACCAAATCGCCGACAAGGCTTTGGCTCGCGCCGAAAACGCTTAGCCCCGGCAACAACCCAAACATTTAGATAAGGAAAGTCTTAGGTGGCGAGAAACAGCGGTGCAACAAGCCTAGGTGCTATCTGGGCGGAAGTGCTGGCCGGGCTAGGCGACAAAGTGCATGAGTCAGCTTTGGATGCGCGATTCCGCTTGGCTGCCGAGGACAGCGTGCAAGACCGCATCTTCCACTTGCATTCGGGAAAAGTTAAGCTGACCCGCGCCACTTCGATGGGCCGCGACCACCTCCTAGAAGTCCTGGGACCGACAGACACCATCGGCCTTAATGCCCTGACCGATTCTCCCGCAAAAGACGGATTGGGCGGCGCCAACTTCCTCCAGCGTTCTCCCGTTGCACCGGATCGGTCCGGCAAACCGGAAACCGGGGATTCCTACAGCACCAACGGTTCAGCCCCGCGAACCGCCTCCCGGACGTGGTTTGCCTCCGCTTCTACCCTGGAACCTGTACAACTGGACTGGGTATTAGTCACGGATGCAGGGGAATACCTGGCAAAGCATCAGGCCCTATACCTAGAGTTGCTGCGGGCCTTGAACCGGCAAACTGAGCTGCTCTACCAGCGCACCATGGCGCTGCGGGATGTAGATGTGCCGGGACGCATCGCAGCTGCTTTGCTGGAGCTGATGGAAAAGTTTGGGCAACCGCTGGAAAGCGACTCAGACGAGCAATTGTCAGGACAAATGCCGGGGGCGGCGACGGAAACAGGCAGCGAAACCCCGCGAGGAGCCGATTTTCCCGCCGCCGGGGTGCGACTGCCGCACGGGCTGTCACAGTTGGAGTTAGGTCAGATGGCCGGAGCTAGCCGAGAGACAGCCAACAAGGTGTTGGCAGATTTCATCTCCCGCGGCTGGATCATTCAAAAGCGCAGGTCAATCATTATTATGAATGAAGAACGGCTACGCTACCGGGCCTCGTAAACCGCAGACACGACCCGCTGAATACCGCAAAAGATCTAGGCCAAAGGGCGTTTAAAGTAAGCAACCAGGGAATCCCCGCCGCCCGGTCCGGGCACTATCGCCACCAGTTCCCAGCCGTCCGCACCGAACTGATCCAAAATCGCTTTCGTATTATGCACCATCACCGGCGCCGTCAAGTATTCCCACTTCGTCATAAACTCAGCCTAAACCGTGGCGGGTCAAGCCAAAAAACAACAACCCACCCTTGGACAATAAACGCTGGTGGAACGTTACTTGGAGAGCGCTACGGCGCGGCGGGACGCACGAACGTGAGCCAACACGTGAGGAGCGTGCTTCGTCCGCAACTCCGCAGCGAGCTCATCATCGGCTTCGCGCAACCAAGTTTCCCAAGAACGCACCTCGGGATAACGGCGCAACATCGCGCGGCGTTCCCGCTCGGTCAAACCGCCCCAAACTCCGAAAGAAGCACGAGAATCCAGCGCATCGGCTAGGCATTCCAGGCGGACAGGGCATCCGTAACACATAGAACGGACTTCGCGTTGGGCTGCACCTTGGACAAAAAGTTGATCCGGCGGGCAATCTGCGCACAATGCTTTGGCTGCCCAAGTTTGGTCTTCATTGACTGACATATGAATCTTTCTTTCTCGAAAGCCAGCTTGCCTTAAATAGCTTAGCCGCCGGTCAAGGGAATTTCAAGGGCGAAAAATTGCGAATAAATCGAGACAATTTTGCATAGAGCATACTTAACATTTCCATTTGTCAAACTAAATTGAAATAGATTCTTTACACAACACCCCGAAGGGACGTTATCCGGTGCCATAGCCTGATTTAATTTAGAAAGAATCGCACCCGACCTTTAGGATTGACCTATGGGGAAAAATGACGCAGCCAGTTCCACTTCCGCATTGCCCAAGACCCGTAAGTCGCGAGTACTTGCCCTTTTGGTAGCTTTCGTGGCGGCAAGCGCGGTAGCGGGCGTGTTCACCGCCGGTTTGGCTCTGCCCGTGGTCGGTGCCGCCGCTATCGTCAGCGCTAAAGGTGCCGAAACCCTCGACGACTTGCCCGCCGACTTCACCACTTCGCAACCATCCATGAAATCCATCATCACCGCTGCTGACGGCACCCCCATTGCCGAGTTCTATGCGGAAAACCGCATAGTGGTCCCCCTGGCGCAAGTAGCCAAAACCCTGCAACAAGGCGTTATTGCGATTGAGGACCGGCGTTTCTTGGAACATCAGGGCGTTGACATCGAAGGCATGAGCCGGGCCATCCTGTCCAACCTAGCCGGCAACGACCTGCAGGGCGCTTCGACCCTGACCCAGCAATACGTGAAAAACTTGCTCATCGAACAAGGCCGGGTCGCCGGGAACCCGGACATGATTGAAGCCGCCAGTGAAACAACCTTGGAACGCAAAGCCCGGGAAGCCAAACTGGCGATGAGCTTGGAACAAAAGATGACCAAGTCCGAAATCCTGGAGGGCTACCTGAACATCGCCCAGTTCGGGCCCTCGGTCTACGGGGTAGAAGCGGCCGCCCAACACTATTTCTCTAAGTCCGCCAAAGACCTCAGTCTCGCCGAATCCGCCCTGCTAGCGGGAATCCCTCAGTCCCCCAACGGACACGACCCCATCGCGCACCCCGAATCCGCCACCAAACGCCAGGGACTTGTGCTGGACGCGATGGCCCGTGACGGATACATCACCTCGGAACAGGCCAAAAAGGCCAAGTCAATACCAGTTTCGGAACTGCTGCACGTCTCCACCCAGCAGCAGGGGTGTGGGTTGGCCGGCAACGCCTCATACTTTTGCTCCTGGGTGGTGGGGGAAATCCTGTCCTCCCCAGAGTTTGGCGCCACCTACGCGGAACGCCAACGCCTGCTACTGCGCGGTGGACTCAACATCAAGACCACCCTCGACCCGAAAACCCAAGACGCCGCCTACAGCACAGTCACCGGACGTATCCCGGTGGGCGACCCTTCTGACGTCAAGATTGCCCTATCCAGCGTCGAGCCGGGCACCGGCAAAATCAAAGCCATGGTCCAAAACACCAACTATGGAGTCGATCCGGGCAACAACGCGGTGACTGAAAACTCTTACAATGGCGACTACGCTCACGGCGGCTCCGCCGGCTTCATGACCGGATCGACCTTCAAGGTGTTTACCCTGACCCAGTGGTATATCGACGGATACGGCGGTTATGACCAAGCCGGGGGACGCTACAGCATACCCGCCAAGGAGTGGAAGATTTCCTGCGCCCCGGAACTGGCCAACAACTGGAACTTTTCCGAAACCGGCGGTGCCAAGAAAGGCGCGATGACGATTGCCGCGGGTACCGCGAACTCCATCAACGGTGTGTTCGCAAACATGGCGACCAAACTGGACTTGTGCGACATCGCGAAAACCGCCGCCAAGATGGGCGTGACCGAACCTGACGGTTCACCCTTCACACCAAACCCCTCTTTCGTTATCGGCGCCGGCTCCGCCACCCCGCTACAGATGGCCAGCGCCTACGCAACCTATGCCGCCCACGGAGTCTTCTGCGATCCCATCGGCATCACTTCCGTTACGGATTCCTCCGGGAAATCTTATGATGTGCCCGATGCGAACTGTCACCAGGTCCTGACCCCCGACGTGGCCGACAAAGTTGCCGTGACCTTGGCGGGAGTTCTGCACGCGGGCGGGCGGTCCGCTGCTATTCCCCGACCGGCCGCGGGCAAGACCGGCACGACGGACCACAACGAAAACACCTGGTTTGTCGGCTTTGTCCCCCAACTGGCGGCCGCGGTGTGGGTCGGGCACGCTAACGCGAATATCCCGGTGGGCCACCAAACCATCGGGGGACGCTACTACGGTTCCCTCTACGGTTCTTCCATCGCGGCCCCGACCTGGGGAACTTTCATGACCGCCGCTTTGCAGGGAGTTCCGATCCAGCCCCTGCCAAAGGTTAATCTGGGCTCTACCGGCATGTTTGTGGGCGGAGGCTACAAGCCCAAGACTGAGGAGAGTCCCACTCCCACACCTTCGGATTCGGCCAACCCGGCTGCACCCGGTAGCGGCGCAGGTAGTCCGGGGACGACCCCCGGTGAGGGTGGGGCGAACCCCGGAGCGAATCCTGACGCTAACAATCCGGCGCCTCCCGCTCCGCAGCCGCCAGCTCCGGCTCAACCCCCAGCTCCTGCGCAACCCGCGCCTCCGGCACAATAACTAGCGAAATAAACGTCGCACTAGGAAAGTGAAGGCAGACCCTATGGACTCCAACTTGTGGACCCGCACCTGGAACGCAATGAAAGTCGGGGCGCTGACGGCAGGAGCCGTAGCCTGGAGTGCTGCGCGCGCCTCCCGTGCCTACCAGCTGCGTCACTTGACGGTTCCCGTGTCCGGACGGGCTTTGCGTTCCATTGCTGCGCCCCGGATCGATGCACAAGTGCCGCGTTTCGGAGTGGCGGGTACACCACAGTTTCCTGGATTGCGGGTGTTGCACCTGTCGGACACGCATTTTTATCGCGGCCGCGAGGATTTAGTCGGCTGGTTGCGAGAACTGGCGAAACGGGCGGGAACGGACTTTGACCTGGTCGTTTTGACCGGGGATATGCTGTCGTCGAGTTACGGGGATGAATTTTTGGCCGCCCCGGCGCTGCAGCCGTTTATCGATTCGGGGGTGCCGGGAGCCTACGTGTTCGGAGATCATGATTTCTACGCCAGCCGCGCGGGTAATCCGTTGAAATATTTGTGGAGTACCAGTGAAAAATCCGGGTCGGGCTTTGCGGGTGCTAAACGGATTGGCGAGCCTGGTCAGAGCAATCGGCTCAGCCGGCTGTTGGCCGATTCCGGTTGGCTGGACCTGAATAATGCGAACGGCAGCTTGGATGTGCGCGGGGTGCGCCTGGAGTTC
>NZ_CFKZQR010000061.1:0-8122 GCF_985070215.1 Mobiluncus sp.
CTGACGCTCCTCCTCCTGCTGTCGGCGAAGTTCTTCCTCCTCGCGTTCCGCTTTGACCCGCGCTTGGTCGTACTCGTCTTCGCTCGGCTGGATATGCCCCGCCGCCTCTGGATCTGCACAAAGCTCCTGTACGTGAGGCATTTCGACTTTCCACAGCGTCGGCGTCACCCGGACGACACGATAAGGGCAATCCTTGTGCTCCTCAGGATTGAGATCCAATTCCCAAAGAGCTTTCGCACCCTCGGGCACATCATCGCCTTCACCTAAGGTTTTCACACCCTCAGCCTCAAGCTCAGCACGTTTAGCCTCCGCATACGGAAAAGCGAGCGCATGCTTGATTACATCGTCGAGCTGCCAATCCGCAAGTTCCTCACCTTTGGAAAATTGCTTCCGTTGCTCAGCCTCCAGATGCTCCGCCAAATACTCCATATCAGCACCGTCATCTTCGGCCTTAGCCACTTTCAAAGCCTGTGCGAGGGTCAGGGTGCAATCCATCGCGATTTCGCGGGATGTGTCCTTCGCAGCGACCTTAGCTATGTCTGCGAATCGCTGCTTGTCTTTGCCGGACAGCATCGCCACCCGCTCAGCGGGAACATTAAACAGCGACAGTTGATAAGCCGCAGCCAGCTGATCAGAATCGGACAAGCCTTCGCGTGCCTCATTTAGCACCACCTGCTTGAGGATACGGTCGTCCTCGAGTGGCGCTTCCTCTTCGATAATGCATTTCACGGTTTGCAGGCCCGCTGACTTTGCCGCGTGCAGACGCCTGTGTCCATCCAGGACGGTCAGCTCGCCGGCAGGATTACGATAAACCTTTAAGGGCTCCAAAATTCCAAGCTCGGCAATCGAATCCACCAGCCACTTGGCGTTTAAATTCTTCCGCACGTTTTCGCCAGGAAATACCTCATGGATTGGGACTTCGACGATTTCCGTACTCATGCCGCATCACCTCCCAGACCAGACAGCTCATCCCGAACCTTCTTAGGGTGCAAGGAATTCGGCACCGGCTTAACTTTCGGTGCTTTATCCCCGTTGACCCACTGCGGAATATCCAGCTTGAAATCCTCATCATCGTGATGGTCTGTCGCAAGGCGCGAGGTCTGCTGGACTAGGGCTTGAGCATCAGGAACCTCGGCGCTGACGAGGTCCCCGGTCGCGGCGAGTTTTAGCAGGTCCACCGCGTCCCAGACCCCGTCGCTATAGCCCATGTCATACTCGTCTACGGGCTTACCATCTCGCACAGCCTGACGCCGCTTAGCGCGATACTGATGAGTAGCATCGAGACCGAGCGAATACAGTATTAGCGCTAAATCCTCAAGATTTTTCGCCAATGCAGCATCAAGAGAAATATCTGAGACTTTCAGCAATGTGGGTACAGAAGGCTTCAGCGGCTCCGGGAAAAGCGCCTGCCATATCTGACGCAACGACTTAAACATGTTGACTCCTTAATTAATGGGTGGATTGCCTATTCAGTTATTCGCTTACCGTCCCTCCCTGACCCGCCTTGAAAGGAAAAGAGGCAAGCCAGGGAGGACGTCTACGTGGATTGCAGCCGATCCAGCATTGCCTGCATTTTTTCCATGAATTCGAGCAGAGTTTCCGTCTCTGCCAGGCTAAACGCGTCGTCAGGACGCAACGGCGCTCCTGGTCTCATGTAGATGCGGTTGCGTAGCATTGTGCGAACCAAATCCTGGCAGCCCAGCACTAGCCCGCTTATCCGGCACAGAGCCTTAAAGCGCAGATTCTCCTCATCGGGGGAAGTCTCCGCTAGGGTCGCGGCCTCTCGTAGACCAGCGCGCAGCGTGGCCAGCAGCTCATCTGTTGTGTACCAGGACACCCCGGTGACGGGGTCTTTTCGGGCACCAGCTAGACAGCTCGCTACCATCGGTTCCGCTCCATCCATCGCTCGAGGTCATCTGACCGAATCCGATAATGGGCGTGTGGTCCCATCTGATACGACGGCAAAAATCGCGGGTCGCGCTTGGACATGTGCAGGAATTCGAGCATACGAGTCCGCCCGAACCCGGTAATCTGCAAAACTTCCGGCAGGCGCAACCACCGCACCGATGACACAGTATTTTGGCTATCCACGATAGCCTCCACACTTGCAGTCAGGACCGCACTCGTAGTACTCAGGAGGCGGGGTTTCCTCCCCGGTAGACTGAGAGTGCGAATCATCACCATCTACCGAGGAGGAAGAATTATGGTCGTTTTTCCCATGGAAATTGGGGCTACCGGTTTCGCCGGGGTTCTGAGGTTCCTGCACGACGGGCGACAAAGTGATGAAGCCGTCGTTGATTTCGTAATCACGAAGGGGGCTGCTGTGCTTTCCCGTATCTCGCTGGAAGATATCAATCTTACCGAAGAAGAATTCGTTGGCTTGGAGGACATTGAGTTGTATCCTGCCGTCCGAGAGTGGATGGCACACGCAAAATATCGGTGTATCGAACTCAGAGATGATGGCAAGGTCTTTATCTGGGATAGCTATCCTTGGATTACTGACTAGTTCAGCCCCTTCCAAATTTTCACGTACTGTTTTGACCAGCCAGTTAACCGTTGCTTGTGTTCGGATTTGCTTGCGATGTAATGACCGTAACTGTCTAGCTGTTTTTTTCGGGCTCATGCGACGCTCCTATCCGCATCCTGATCGAAAAATGGCGACAGCGCTTCTCGCATCTTGTCAAGCCCTTTTTCGATTCCGTCTCCTGGACGTATGCAGTCAAATGCTTTGTCTATCCCGGAAATAATTTCCTGCAACTTTCGGATACACCGTGTCTTATCAGTGACAGCTTTTCTCCATGTGACTACATCCACCATCCGAAAAACGGTGGTGTTGAAGGCTGTATAAGGTTTCAAGAGTCCAGACGTGACCGCGCCCTGAACCTCGGGCAAATCCGCGCCAGTTATGGCAGCGACTTGCGCAATATTAAGGAGTAGCAGGGGGACTCGCGGGGAAACTTCGCGCTCGTATCGAGTCGCTAAACGGTGCGACGAATGACGCTCTAAAAAGTTAGCGGCGGTCTCCAAATCAGTGGTGCAAATTGTCGCCATCGATTCTGTACAGTTGGTGTCTAGGGCAAGGCAGCGCCTGCACTCCACAACGATGAATCCATCCGGGAGAATAGGTGGGTCCTGTTGCAGGTCGGGGCTAGTCATGGTTCCGGTTTCCTTCATTGGGGTGGAGTTGAGGGGTTTCCTCCCCGGTAGAATCAGATTGTCCAATACCGTCATCTACCGAGGAGGAAGATTTATTTTGAGTACCAACAACAGCTTGTGCTACGGGAGTGATGTTTTCGTTTTGAGCAGTGACACTGATATCGAAGCTTTGAAGCGTCAACTCGTTTCTGACACCAGAGGGTTTGTCACCATTAGAAACATCAAAGAGCGCCAAATTGACTTGTTGGTGGGTGCCGATGTTCCGATATGCATCAAGTACGCTTCCGAGCAGGTTGAAGGCGGAGAGAGCGTCCAGTCGGGCAGCTAAAGCCACTCGCGCGGCTTGCTCTTCAGAGGCATACCGCCAGTCAACAGCATCAATATAAGCGACTGCGGCCCGCATTAGCCCACAGGCGCGGTAGAAAGTTTCGCCTTCGCTGCTTGGTGCTGCGCCGTGCTCATCGTGCAGATTGAGTAGAGAATCATTCATTATGCGGCGGTCCTGTCCGCGGCCGGGGACTGTGCCTCTGCTCGCTCTCTGGCGCTTTGGATTATCTTGATAGAGCTGGTACCGAGGACTCGTGCGACTTCGTCGAGCTCGCCAAAAGAGAATTGGTAACGTCCGTTGATTCGGTCGTTCAATTGGTTACGGGTCAGGGAGGTCTCTGCTACGAGGTCGATGACGCCGATTTTTTGACGTGCCATTTCAGCACGGACTTCGCCTGAGATTAGGGTATCAACCGTAAATGCGTTTGGCTTCATGGATACTATTCAACCGCATTTGCGTTCCGATGTCAAACGCAATTGCGGTTCGGCGTGTTAGACTTGCTGACATGGCAAGAAAACCTAGAGAAATTCGAGAGCTAGATAAGGCTTTATCCGCGATTCTGAAAGCAATTTGGATTAAGAGCGGCCTACTTCAAAAGGAGTTGGGGGATGAGATTGGCGTAAGCCAAGATCGAATCTCGACGGTCCTCAGAGGCCTTTCGCCTATTGGCGTTGGGGAAGCTGACGCTCTATGTCAAGCGTTGGGAAAGGATTTGCTTACAGTGCTGGCGGCTGCGGAGTGGATGGTGTACGGGCAGCCACCGGAAGGACTCACCAGGCAAGAGCAGATTGATGTCGCGGCGCTCTTCGAGGCTGCAGCCCGCTACCGAGATTAGGTAGATACTATAGGCTGCGTGGTCAACGCTGATACACGAAGCCCAACGGATGCGCGTCTCCGTCCTAGTCGGAGACTTGCGCGAGCCAAGACTACAAGGCAAATGGGTTCACGAACTAAGGCTTATCCTCATCTCCAACCGGCTCACTATCGGGGAAGCCACCGCCGTACTCGCTCACGAGCTGGTGCACGCGAAACTGGATCACCGCGGCCGGCAGTCTGTGGGTGTGGAGGCTTGGGTTGATGAGGTTGCGGCGGGCTGGTTGATTACGGATTGGGAGTGGGGGTATGCCTGCCGGTTGTGTGGTGGGGATTATGATTGTGTGGCGGCGCGTTTGGGTGTTCCGCGGTGGTTGGTGGTGGCGCGGTGTCGGGCCTGGCTGAGGGCACGGTTGGAGTAATAATCGGGGTGTTTTTGGTGGATTTGTAATATTATGACCCGAATTGAAACATTGCCCGACCCGGTGGCGGGTGGGGTTTTCGGGGGAAAATATGCCAGAAAATATACCAGTTCGACGTTTACCTGCGGTCATGTGATTTGGAGGAGATTCTGGGCTTTGGTCATCGCGGCACGTGCCAGCTCCATATCTACATGCTGATAGGCGGCTTGGGTCACAATGTCTGAGTGCCCCAGAATGGCTTTGATCACTTCCGGCTCTACACCGGCGGCGAGGAGTAAGGTAGCGGTCGTGTGGCGGGTTTCGTGGGTGACGTAGGGTTTTCCGCTCAATTTTTTCACGCCGGCCTCTTCCTGGAGTTGCTTCCAGGCGCGCTGGTCGGCGTGGCGGGAGACGGGCTGGCCGCTGGCGGTGGTGAACAGCAGCCCCCACGGGTTTTCGGGGGCTTGCTCACGCCACGCGGTCAGCGCCCCGGCAACCCACGGGGTGAGCGGCAGAATACGCTCCCCGGCCAGAGTTTTCGTGCGTACCAGGTGGAAAGCGCCGGTGAGCTGGCGCATCTCATAGCCGCGCGGCACCCGAAAGCCCTTCGCCGGGTCGGTTTTGTCCAGATACGGCAGGGACTGCAGCTGCCACTCCACGCGCATGGTGCCCTCCTGGAAATTAATCATGTCCCAGGTCAACCCCAAAGCCTCAGCCTGACGCAGACCCTGGAGCAGAGCGAGGAGCCAGCGCACCCCGCCCGGTATGCCCGCGGCCGCTTGAATGATTTTCAGTGCATCTTCCACGGGAATGGCTTGCCGGTCTGGTCGGCCGGCTGACTGCTTTTGGGCTACCAGTATGGCTCGGGGGACCGGCAGCCCTTCGCGCTCGGCCTCGCGCAGAGCTCGCTGGAAAACAGATTGGTATCGTAGCGCGGTAGCGGGGGAGCTACCCTGATCCATGATGTGCTCACCGAGTCTGGTGAGGTCTGAGGGGCGCAGCGATTTGATGAGCTTGGAGCCAAGCAGGGGGATCACGTTTTGGTCGATAGCGGCGGTCTCGATAGAGAGCGTGGAAGGGCGTACCTGTGATTCGCGGGTGGCCAGCCAATGACTACACCACTTTTTCACGGTCGTGTTCCCGCCCTCCTGATATATGCCATGCTCGACCTCATATTTCAGGTCAGCGAGCTTTTCCCGAGCCGTGTTTTTATTTCGGGACGTGACACGGCGACGCCGGCGACGCCCGGTATTTGTCCAGCCGTCGTAAATCTGGCCTATCCAAAGACCCCGCTGTGCGTCATAGTAAAGACTCCCAGTGCCGTATGTCCGATATTTCATAGTTGCCGCTCTTCTTTTTTAGGAAGTGTTACCCTAACCCCGTGAACTGGGGTTTTGGGAACACTATTTTTGGGTGACTCCACCGGCTTGGTGGTGCTATTGGTGGTGCTATTTTAGCGATTATTTCCGACTATTTCCGATTATTTCAGAAATCAAAATAACACCCCCGAAGCCCTTATTTACTGGGGTTTCGGGGGGGTTTTTCCTGGTGGGCCATACTGGGATCGAACCAGTGACCTCTTCCGTGTGAAGGAAGCGCGCTACCGCTGCGCTAATGGCCCAAGGCTTATCAAGTTTAGCCTTAGACAGCTCCGAACGCAAAAACTCGGCGTACCGCGGCAGAACGGCAGGTGCCTTCGATTTGGCGCCTTTCGGGAACACTATTGCGAACCTGAGAAAACGCGCTTGACTGTATCCCCGAGTTTTAGCCAAAGCCGGTCGAGGTTCAAGCCAACAGACCGCATATGTTAAGACAAATGCCCAGATAACTTTCAGAAATCCTACAGGGTATGTTTAGAATTCTGACATGTATGAGGTTTCAGATTCTGCTGTTGCCGTCAAAAGGCGTGTGACTTTGGATGATGTGGCAAAGGTGGCACATGTGGCGACCTCTACCGCTTCGCGGGCCTTGAACCGTCCGGGGCGTATAAATGCTGAGACGGAAGCCTTGGTGCGCCAAGTTGCGAACGATTTGGGCTATGAACGACCGGAAAATTTTTGGCGACGAACACACGTATTGACCCAAAAAATCGGGGTCACGATTCGTCTCCAAGAGTACCAAATGTTGGCTGCGATACAGGACAAATTGATTCTGGAGCAGTACTTACCGGTTTTGTATCCCGCTGTTTCTACGCGAGTCCTGCAGACCGTTAAACGGGAGTTCAATAACGTCGATGGGTTGATTATTGATAATCCGCAGATTCCCGGACGTATTCGCCTGGAAATCCCCAATACCGAGCCTCTGGTGGTGACGAACTGCTTGATGGATGAAGCAACTTGCGTCGTGCCGGATACGGAACAAGGGGTTACAGTCTTGCTGACACATCTGAGTTCGTTGCGGCATCAATCGATAACTTACTTTTACGCCAATGATAGATGGCTGGACCGAAGTGTTTTGCAGGCTTTGCGGTCCGGGTGCGAACGGGACGGTTTGGTTCTGCATACGGTGGGAAATGTCGGGGATAGCCTGGAATCAGGCCATCGTGCGGTGTCGGCTTGGCGTAAGCATCTGGACAGTGTGGCGGTTTTTTGCGGGGCGCTTTCTGCCATCGGTTTTATGGAGGAGTTAGATCAATCTCTGGGAGTCTCAGTGCCGGACGATGTTTCCGTTGTGGCTATCGGCGATGCTTTTATTGGACGTCTGCACCAGCCCAGAACTACCACCCTCGAAGTTCCTTACCGAAAGATTGGCACGGAAGCCGTGCGTCAGCTGGTCAGCCAGATTCGCCATCGGTCCCGTTTGGAAAAGCGGGTCAAACTTGTGAACATGCGGCTAGTAAACGGCGGTACCACGGGTTTTTTCTAAGTTCCGATTCCCGTGTTTTCTCTGTTAGGCCATTCCGGTGTGTCGAGTATTTGCAACCCCCGCTCACTTATGTGTAAGATACTGGGGTTGGATTTTTCCGGCTTGTCGCGGATGTGGCTCAGTTGGTAGAGCATCACCTTGCCAAGGTGAGGGTCGCGGGTTCGAGTCCCGTCATCCGCTCGGTTTTTGGGGGAATCGAGCCTCGGTTCGGTTCCCCTCAAAAATTGGCTGTCTGAGGAGTT
This sequence comes from Mobiluncus sp., assembly GCF_985070215.1. Taxonomy (NCBI): domain Bacteria; kingdom Bacillati; phylum Actinomycetota; class Actinomycetes; order Actinomycetales; family Actinomycetaceae; genus Mobiluncus; species Mobiluncus sp. The sequence goes on from NZ_CFKZQR010000061.1 coordinate 7,806, forward strand.
CTGCCAGGTTCGTACTGGGTTCGGGTTCCTCTTTAGAGTAAATTACTCAAAACCACATTGGTGGGTTGGCCGAGTGGCTAGGCAGCGGCCTGCAAAGCCGTATACACCGGTTCGAATCCGGTACCCACTTCGACGGGCGGTTGGCGCAGCTGGTTAGCGCGTTTCCTTGACACGGAAGAGGTCGCAGGTTCGAGTCCTGTATCGCCCACCACGACGCAGGTCGAGCGATAAAGCCGCGACCTGCGTGTTTTGGTTTTATGAGCCGGGCAAGCTTGCTTGCAAAGGCTCATAAAACCAAAACACGTCAGCGGGGGACC
>NZ_CFKZQR010000062.1:0-7505 GCF_985070215.1 Mobiluncus sp.
CCGCCACCGACCCGGATAAATTCGTGCGTGCCCTGGCGTGGTTGCCTGCTTTTTCCACGGGTGGGGGAGTGGTGAGGGGCCCCGCCGCGACACAGCGCCAGCTGCTGGTGACGAACCTTAACGCCGAAAATATGGAATACCGGGTTGCCGGAGCCACCCACGTTGTCAACGCCATGACGACTGTGGTCGTGCCCCTCCAAGAGGAGCTTCCGCAACTGGTGGAGGCTCCCGACTTGTATGTAACTCAGCTGGTCACCACTAATCTGGGGGATGGCGACGGGATTGATGCCCTGGAACCGATTCCAGACCTGTCCGTATCCAGCCAAATCTACGTCCACCTCACCAGCTAACCACGCTGCTGATGGGGGCAGGAAACTGGAAGCAACCCCGCTAAGCCAGGGCAAACGTCGCGAAAATACCGGTCAGTCCGGCTCTAAATCCCGTACCGGGAACCGGATACTGCGGAAAGTTTTTTCTCCAGTCGGGCCTGGATAGCCTTGTTCGTGTGGTATTCGGCGTCCCGGCGCAACACCAGGACCGCCGCAATGAACCGCTCCGGGTCTGTGCCGGGGGGAGGCGGCGGATACACCTGGTTCAAAAGGGCGGTGGCCAGCGTTTGCGCCGCCTGCTGGCGGTGGAGCGGGTCCATCTTGGTGGCGCTTTGCAGGAACCGGCGCGCAGTCACGGTGGTAACCCCGTCCAGCTCGCCGACATTGGCCTCGCTGGCCCACTGGGCAAGTTCCGGAGCCAGCAGCAGCGGTCGGCGGGTCAGCCCGGAAGTCTCGGAAACGGCGTAGGTTCCAGCGAAAATATCCCCGATACGTTTGCCTCTGCGGTTCGTCCACGCCGCGATAATGGCCCCGGCGCCCATCGTCGCCCACAGTTCACCCAAACCAATCAAGGTACGCACGAACGCGTGGCGCAACGTGATAGGACCGCCGTCGTCACGGACTATGCGCGTCCCCACGATGAAACGCCCCAACGACTTTCCGCGAGTCAGAGTCTCTACCGTCATCGGCACCAGGAACAGCCACAGCGCCGTGACTATCGAAACCAACGCGGCGACTTGTGCCTCATTGGAAAAATACATGAAGTCGTCATTTTCCCCGCTCAGACTCAGTATCAGGAACAGCACCTCGTAGGTGATAATCATCCCTAAAATGATGGCAATGGCATCAATAATGGCCGAAACGACACGCAAAAATAACGAAGCCGGCTGCACCAGCAAGGCGATGGCTTCACCGGTGATGACCACATCGGGCCGGATTTTCGTTCCGCTAAAATGTTCCATTAAGTATAAATTAGCAGCATGGACATCGATGCGTATACCGCAGGGCGAGCTGAGGACTGGTCGCGCCTGGCTCAACTGAACCGGAAACGCCGTCTGAGCGGGGCGGAAATCGATGAATTGATGGGCTTGTATCATCGAGCCAGCGCGGACTTGGCGACCATTACTTCCGTGCCGACCGACCCGGATGTCGTGCTGGATCTGACGAACCTGGTGTCCACGGCACGAGGGCGTATCGGGGGGACGCGCCGAACGTTCCGGGAGTCTGTTGGCGGGTTCTTTACCGTGACTCTGCCCCTGGCGCTGTACCGTATCGGGCCGGTTTTCCTGGTGCTCACGGCTCTGTCACTCATTACCGCCGTGTTCACCGGTTTTTGGGTCTACACCCACCCGGAGACTCTGCTGGCCCAGCAATCTGAGACGGAACTGCGCCAATACGCCGAGGATTCTTTCAAAGCCTATTATTCAAACTATCCGGCTCCGGATTTTGCCGCCCAGGTGTGGACGAACAACGCGACGATTGCCGTCCTGATGGTGGCCCTGTTCTTTACCGGCGCCTATCCGGTCTACCTGTTGCTGACGAACTTCGCCAATGTGGGAGTCGCCGGGGCCATCATGGCCAAGTACGGTGACCTAGGTGTTTTCTTTGGGTTGATTACCCCTCACGGACTGCTGGAACTGTCCTGCATTGTCTTGGCTTGCGCCGCGGCCTTGCGGCTGTTCTGGGCGCTGTTTGTGCCCGGTGAGGATCCGCGCATGGTGTCCCTAGCGCGTGCGGGCCGCCAGTTCGGGCCGGTAGCGGCGGGGCTGATTATCCTGTTGGGGATTTCGGGCCTGGAAGAAGCGTTCTTGACCCCGTCTGCGTTGCTGACTCCCGTAAAGATTGCGGTGGCGGCGGTGGTCTATGTGGCCCTAGTGGCGTGGGTCGTGGTTTTCGCGCGGCGAGCGGTGCGGGCGGGCCTGAGCGGGGACCTGGAGGAATCGGCCGCCGGCTACGTGGACTAAGTGTGAGATACAACCGTAGTGCCGATGCTTATCAGGTCATAAATCGCTTTGGCATCCGTCACGCTCAGGTTCACGCAACCGTGAGAGCCTTTTTCAGGGGTATAGACGAAAGTGGAGCGCCACGGTGCCCCGTGCAGCGCAAAATCTCCCGAAAAGTATGAAATCCACGGGGCTGTCTCACTGTAGGGGCCGTCAAATCCCACCCCGGTCATGGTTTGCATTTCCAGCTTGGCGTACACTTTGTAAACCCCTTGCACCGTGGGGGCTTGGGCGTGGCCGTCCACCGCAGCCACCGGTCCGTAAATGACTTTCGTCCCGTCATAGACGGCAGTAGTGTGGTTCGTCAGGTTCACATCGACCCACCGTTCTTGTGGCTGGGGCGCGTAGGGCAGCGCCGGGGCCGGAACGACGGTGTCGTCAAAACCGCCTTGGCGGGTAGACAACTTCGTGGTGACTTCCACGTTACCTGTTTTTTTGTCCAGGGCTTTGGCGATGCGTGAAACCAAACTGTCCGGTTTGTCCACGACCGCGCCGTCAACCGGGTCTTTGAGTAAACGTACCAGGTGGCCGTCGCTGTCCACCTGCCGGTTTCCGTTCACGGCGGGTTTATCGACTTGGGCGATGCAGGAACTCACCCACTGAGTGATTGCGTCAGTGCTAAAGCGGGGTGGGGGCAGGGGTTGCGAGCTGAGCTGCTTGACCGGTTGGGGAACCGGATGCAGCCAGGAGCAAACCTGGTCAGGCTTTGCCAAAAAGCTGCTGTCGCCGAGGCGTAAAGTGACGCTGCGCTGGCACGCCGAGTCCCGCGCCGCGCTGATTTGGGCGGACTGGTCCTCATTCCAAAACGGCGTGTAGCCAAATGCGAGCCAGCCGCCCCCGGCCACCACCAGCAACGTGGCCGCGGCCGCGAGCCATCTGGGGTTGGTCGCCAACGACCGACGCCGGTGTTGCGGCGTCAGATGCGTGGGGCGATAGAGGAAGCTCATTCGTAAAACCTTTCAAAAACCTAGATAACCCCAGCCCGGTGGATGACTACCGGGGTTCCTACCCGAGCCCAGTCGAACAGCTCCTTAGCTTTCGCAGGCTTCAGGTTCACGCAGCCGTGCGACCCCCCATAGTTCGTTTGGACCCAGTTCCAGCGTGTATAGGTGCCGTGTACGGCGTAGCCGCCGTGGTAGTACATGGTCCACGGACTCCAGGTGTCGTAAGGGCCGTCCCAGGCCTCATCGTTCTTCATGTGGGCGTTCACCAGTTTGGTTTGGACTCGGAAAATTCCCGGATGCGTCGGGGAGGGCAGCGATCCGTGGACTGCCTCGACCGGTCCCCACACGACTTTGTCTCCAACCCATGCCGCCACGGTGTGGTTGGTCAGGTCGATGCTGATGAACTTTTCTCCGGGTTTGGCGTTGTAGGGCGGGCGGGGAAGGTTTTGGTCCACCACGGTGTCGTTGAACTTGCCTTCCTGGACTTCCATCTCAAAGACTCCGCGATAGTTTTGTCCGCGGTTCAGCGCCGTGGTGATTTCAGCGGCAATGGTGTCATTGTTCGAGACTTTCTTTGAGTCCAGAGCCATTTTCGTCATGGTCAAAAGGTAGCCGTCTTTCGTCATGGTGCGTTCGCCCGGACTGTTGTTGACGTCGATTTCTTGGTCGGTGAACGTTTTTAGCCAAGCCAATACTTGCTTTTGGCTGATGACCGGTCCGTTCTCGGTGACTTCGACCCACTGGGCTTTGTCCGTGGGGGGAATGATGTGCCCAACTCGACGACCAATCAGGTTCACTTTCGGGGCAATGAGCGAGTTAGCCTGCTGCACCCAGGTTTCCAGCTGCGGATCCGCTTCGCTCGGCGCAACTTCGGTGAGTTTCACCTTTAGGGATTGTTTCGTCTGGGTTTTCCAAGTCTTCTCGGCGGCCGCGATGAGGACTGTCGGGTCAACCCCCTGCCCGGCGCTACCCGGCTGCACCACAAAGGAACCCTGTTCGCTGTTGAACCCCAGATGCGGGTCGACGACGGTGTCGGGTCGCTTCGCGGTCAAAGCCCGGGCTGCCTGAGTGGCGGCGGTTTTGTCGAGGGTGAAAAGGGGGGTGACTTGGCGTTCTCTGACGGTGGAGGCCAAAACTCCGCTCAGGTTCTGGTTCGCTTTCATCACGGCCGCGGCGGTGCCGGGAACGTCGCAGTCCAAACCCATCTGGCCCAGACTTAACGAGGTTTCAGGGACGTCACCGCTAAATGTGACTTTCAGAGTCTGGCAGCGGTCCGTCAAACCGCGTTTCAGTTCATCGGGAGTCTGGCCTCCGACATCGTGGTTTCCCACCATCGTGTGGGGCAGGGCCAGATTGGAATAGTGAGTGGCATAAGCCCAGCCGCTACCGGCCAGGGCGATGGCGAGGACCCCCACACTGATGCCGGTAACGACGGGCCAGCGCCGTTTTTGCTTGACGACACCGCGAATTTCCAGCTGTGGATTTGTAAAATCTTGTGTCATGGTTTCCCCTCTATGCCATGTTTATGATAGCTGATTACCGCATTGAATCGAGAAGCCCCCTTATCGGTAGCTATCGCCAAGCGACCGTGGTAGTGCCGGTTGGTGTGAATTTGCGGAGTGTGGCATAATAGACCCTTGGTCTTTCCGGTTCACCCAAAGCCTTCGCCTCGGGACCCGGGGCCCTTGAACCCAAGGAGTAATTATGAAACAGGGAATTCACCCCGAATATGTTTTGACCGAGGTCACCTGCACCTGCGGAAATCGCTTTACGACTCGCTCCACCCTGACTTCCGGTCAGATGCGCGTGGACGTGTGCTCGGCTTGCCACCCGTTCTATACCGGCAAGCAAAAGATTCTTGACACCGGCGGTCGTGTGGCTCGCTTCGAGGCTCGCTACGCCAAGTTCAACGACGCCAAGAAGAAAGCTGCTGATAAAGCTAAGAAGGACGCCGAAAAGGCTGCCAAGCAGGCCGCTAAGGCTGAGGAAGCTAAGGCTCCCGCCGCTGCGGAATAGCGAAACTTTGACACCGGTCGGTACATGTTACCGACCGGTGTCTTTTATTTGCCGGGGTTTGCCTGGTGAACACCCAGATTTGCAAACGAAATGAAAGGTCAGAAATGAGTGACTTCCCTGAAGAATTTGCCGGCGTGGAAGCCCTGCTGGAGGAGTTCCACCAGGTCGAGGCACAGATGAGCGACCCGGATTTGCACTCCAACCAGGCTCATGCCCGCAAGGTTGGCCGCCGCTATGCGGAACTGAGCCGCATCAACACCGTGGTGCAAAGCTGGTTGCAGGCGCGTGACGACTTGGACGCCGGGCGCGAAATGGCAGGCGAGGACCCGGACTTTGCCGCGGAAATCCCCGGGCTTGAGGCCGCTTTTGACCAGGCCAACGCCGATTTGATTGAGGCTCTGACCCCGCGCGACCCCGACGATGCCCGCGATGTCATCATGGAAATCAAAGCTGGCGAGGGTGGTGAGGAATCCGCCCTGTTCGCCGGTGATTTGATGCGGATGTACCAGCATTACGCCGAAAAGATGGGCTGGACGGTGCAGGTCCTGGGCTTGACCGAATCGGACCTCGGCGGGGTGAAGGACGCCTCGATTGCGTTCAAAGCGAAAGGTAACCCCACCCCGGAGGAGGGCGTGTGGGCCCACCTCAAATACGAGGGTGGGGTCCACCGGGTCCAGCGGGTTCCCGTCACCGAATCCCAAGGGCGGATCCACACTTCGGCGGCTGGCGTGCTGGTCATGCCGGAAGCCGAGGAAACTGGCGACATCGAGATTGACCCTAATGACTTGCGCATTGACGTGTACCGTTCTTCGGGACCGGGGGGCCAGTCCGTGAACACCACCGACTCGGCGGTGCGTATCACCCACGTGCCTACGGGAATCGTGGTGTCAATGCAAAACGAAAAGTCTCAGCTGCAAAACAAAGAAGCGGGGATGCGGGTGTTGCGTTCGCGCCTGATGCAGCTGGAGGTGGAAAAGCGCGAGGCGGAAGCGGCTGAGGCGCGTGCCTCCCAGGTTCGCACCGTGGACCGCTCCGAGCGAATCCGCACCTACAACTTCCCGGAAAACCGTATCGCTGATCACCGCACCGGCTACAAGGCTTATAACCTGGACCAGGTGCTCAACGGCGACCTGGCCCCGGTCATCCAGTCCGCTATTGATGCCGATGAAGCCGCTCGCTTGGCGGCGGTGGGCAAGTCCGCGCACTAGTCCATATGCGTGTCGCCCGGGACGGCGGAAGGACTCCGATGCAGATACCCCAGCAAGCGGCAGCTCGCTCGGCGCTCAATGACGCGGCCTTCGTGCTGAGTGAGGCCGGGATTGGCAACGCTTTCGGTGAGGCACGTCTGCTGCTGGAGCACGTGTTGGGTCACCGGCCCGGTTACGGCGAGCGCTTGGACGGGCCGACCTGGCAGCGGTTCTTTGAGCTGGTCGGACAGCGCGCCACCCGGGTACCGTTGCAGCACGTCATGGGGGTCATGTACTTTCGCCACCTGACCTTGCGCGCCCGCCCCGGAGTGTTTGTGGTGCGTCCCGAGACGGAGTGGGTCGCACAAGGGGCCATCGACGCGGCCGCGGATTGGGTGCGGCAAGGGGTGGCTCCGCGGGTGCTGGATCTCGGCTGCGGTTCCGGGGCATTGGGGTTGTCTATCGCCTCCGAGGTTCCCGAGTCTGTTCTGACCTGCGTGGACGTGTCAGAAGCGGCGGTGGACCTGACGGCGGAAAACGCCCGGTTTACCAGGGTAGCGGCGCGGGTCCTGCTCGCTGACGCGACCGCCCCGCAGACGCTGCGCAACGCCCTTGTGAGCGCCGAAATCCCGCCAAAGTTCCACGTCATCGCCACCAACCCGCCTTATGTGGTCGACCCGGTGACCCAGCCTGAAGCCGCCCAGGACCCGCAGTTGGCGCTCTATGGCGGGGGCAACGATGGACTACAGCGTCCGCGAGCATTTCTGGCTGCCGCCGCCACGGTCGCGGCCCCCGGTGCCACCATCGTGATGGAACACGCCGAGTCACAAGGCGAGGCCCTGGTACAGGAGGCCCAAGCGCTGGGGCTGAGGGACGCCCAAACCCGATGCGATCTGGCGGGTCGCCCCCGATTCTTACAAGCTCTAGCCTGACCGTTGCCGGCCTACTGAAAACAACTCGGCCTGGCGACTTCGGTGGGATGCCTCTCAGTCGCAGAGATGGGGTCCCGTTCTGTTTTTCTAAGCG
>NZ_CFKZQR010000063.1:0-6663 GCF_985070215.1 Mobiluncus sp.
CGGCACCGCTCTGGGCGCTTATCAAAGTATCCTCAACATGATGCCCTACCGTTTGACCGGCGCGCCCTACTTTATGGCGACCTGGATTGTTTCCCTGATTTTCCTGGTCAACCTGTTCGGCTCGTTTGCGGCTTCCACAGCGGGCAGCCTGGCTTCACGTTTTGGCAGGCGCGCTGTCGTCCCGGTCGCCGGCATCATCTATCTGGTGGGGATTTTGATGATGTTGGCCAAGCCGTTGTGGGCGATTTTCGCTGGTCTGGTGGTGTTTACTATCGGGTTTTTTGCGGTTCATTCCGTCGCGACCGGCTGGGTTACGGCCCGAGCGGTGTCCGGCGTGGGCGCCACCGGCCAGGCTTCGTCAGCCTACTCGATTGTTTACTATGCCGGCGGCTCGATTTTCGGCACCCTAGCTGGTTTTGGTTGGACCGCCCTGGGCTGGCCGGGCGTAGTGGCGATTTCTGGCTCCCTGGCAGTTGTGGTCATCATCCTGGCGTTGATTTTGCGCCACATCAAACCTCTGTCTGCCTCCGGGTACTAAACTTCGCGAAAACCAGTTAACCGTACCCACCCCGGACCTAAACTGTAACGGTGCGAGCGATGCTCGCGACACGTATCCCTAGTGAGGAACAATCAAATGGCAGAACATGAAAAACCGGGGCTGGGTGAGCGGTTTAAATACCGTTTCGACAACCTCATGTCCAAAGGCATGTTGGGGAAAATTTTCCTGCTGGGTCTGCTCAGCATCGTGTTTATTTTCATAATTTTTGTGTTGACCCGTATCTTTGAGCGCACGCCGATGGATCCGGGCAAACAGCTGTGGGTGACGCTGATGCGGACTTTTGACCCCGGCAACCTCAACGGGGACGAAGAAGTCTATTCAAAAGTTTTCGTGTTTTTCATGTTGTTAGCCACTCTGTACGGCATTTTTTTCTTGGCCACGTTTATTGGGATTATCAATAACGGCCTGGAAAACTACATGGATGCGCTCAATCAGGGTAAATCTCATGTCCTGGAACGTAACCACACCGTCCTCTTGGGCTTCAACGAAATCGCGTTCAATATTTTGGAACAGCTTTTTCTGGCCAACCTCAGTGAACCCAAGAAAACTGTGGTGATTCTTTCCTCGGACCATGACCCGCAAGAGCTGGAAGACACTATCCACAACCGATTCCGCTTGGGTCTGCAAGACGGAACCCCGCAGCGTAAGTACCAAAAACACACTCGGGTCATTTGCCGCAAAGGCGAAATTTACGCCGAAAACGATTTGGCGATGTGCTCCCTGGAACACTGCCATTCCGTCATCATCAACGCCAACAGTGACTTTTACACCATCAAAGCCATTATGGCTTGCCGGAAGTATCTGGAAAACGTGGCGGCCGGGTCGGAACAAAACCAACCGCGGCGCCCCGGGCCTCATATCACAGCGGTTATTCACCAGAAAAAGAACATTAATGCCGCTTATATCGCCGGCGGAGAGTTTCTCGAAGTCATTTGCTACGAAGAATTTATGTCCAGAATCATGGCGAATTCCGCTCGCCAGCCGGGGCTATCCCAAGTATTTAACATGCTGTTCAACTACCAAGATAGCGAAATTTACTCCGCCGATACCGCAAACCTGCGGCTTAACGGCACCCCCCTACCTCTTGAGAACATCCCGATTTATGAAATCAATCAATACCTTAAGAATGCGGTGGCTATCGGCGGTTATACGAGTCAAGGCGCGCCGCGGCTGAGCGTGGACGACAAACTCAATCGCCGGCAAATTCCTCACAGTCTGCTGTTTCCCTCCATAGTCAACGAAACAAATCCGGGAACACTGCGCGGTTTTGAGAAACTCTATCTGGTTGAGGAGGACAACGGGGTCGAGGAACTGACCGAGAAAGTCTGCGATTGGTCAAATGACCCGAAGCCCTGGACGGTTCCGGATAAACCACGGGGCAACATCGTCATTATCGGGGCTAACGACCTGCTCCCCTCCGTGCTGGAAGGATTTAGCGGATTCCTCAGCGACAATGCTTCAATTCTGGTGTTGGACAATGCCTCTAAGATTGCCCAAGCGAACAACTTTTGTCCCGAAGGTCTCGATGTTCGCTACGCGGCTTGCAATATCGATTCCTATGAGGAACTGGCGAAGTGGCTGCCCACTCCTGAACCCGCGTCCGCGGGCTGCGGCCCCAGCTGGGACTGCACTCGCAGCATTTTGCTGCTGTCCGACTTCCAGTGGGAACCAGCCGACGATGCACACCCCGACCCGGATGACTTGTACAACCGGATGAGTCTGGCGGATGAAAAAACGCTTTCGCGCCTCCTTTATGTCCGTCAACTCTGTACCCTGGCGTCCGAGCCTTACTCCATCACCTGTGAAATGAACCTTGAGCAAAATCGGAGACTCGCCGAATACACCGGCAACGAGGATTATGTGGTGGGCACCAGCGTTACCGCCATGATTATTGCGCAAATCTCAGAGAGCCGCGATTTGTACCTAGTTTTCCGGGAGTTGCTCAGCCCCAACGGTTCCGAACTCTATATGCGCAAAGCTGGCTCCTACCTGGGATTTTCCGATTCCCCCAAAGCCTTCAACTTTTTTGAAATGCTGGCCCTCACGGCCCAAAAGAACGAAGTTCTGATCGGTTTTCGCCGCCGTGGCGCTGATGGCCAGTACGAAACGCCCGCCGTCCTTCCGCCACGCTACGATGCCAGCGGCGCGCTGATTCGCTACACCGTCCATCCTGACGATTTGTTGGTCACCATCGCTGAACAGTAGTCGCACTCGCTTGCTTCACAAGGGGTTGGCTCCGGTTTCCGGTTCCGTTACGGGGCGCTGCGGGGTCGCCGTGCAGGGCGAAATGCCGGGCGGGTCGTAGGATAGAAACATGGAACAGAAACTCAACGTGGGCGATGCGGCCCCGGACTTTACGATCGAAACCACCGCAGGAACCTTCCACCTGGCCGAGGCTCTCAAGGACGCAAAAGCCGGGGTGGTCGTGTACTTTTACCCCCGCGCGATGACGCCGGGCTGTACCACGGAGGCTTGTGACTTCCGCGATTCCCTAAACTCCCTGAAATCCGCGGGATACACGGTCATCGGGATTAGCCCGGACCAAATGCCCGCCCTGGAAAAATTCCGCGACAAACAGACCTTGAACTTTGCCTTGGGCTCCGACCCGGAGCATACAGTCCTGTCGGACTACGGCGTGTGGCAGGTGAAACCCCTGACGAAAAAGCTCGGGGTGGTGCGCTCCACGTTCGTGGTCAGCCCGGACGGCACGCTGATTTCCGCGAAATACAACGTGCGGGCGACCGGGCATGTCGCCCGCCTGCGCAAAGAACTCGGACTGGATTAAATCACTGTTCGTCGAGGCCGCTATCAGGGTTCTCGCCGGTTTCGTCAGAAGGGTCGCCGCTGGGATTTTCCGAAGCGTTCTCGGTTGGGTTTTCACAAGGCACCTCGGCCGGGTTTTCCCGAGGGGCCTCGCTAGCGTCCTCGGTCGGCTCCGATTCGGGACCGTAATAGCCGGGGTCTACGGGATAGACGGTCTGCAGCGGGCTCGGCCCGCAGTCGTAGTGGCGTTCCCGCGGGCCTTCCATCAGCAGGAACGGCCACCGGCGTTGCCAGGAAAACCGCAGCTGCCAAGCAAACAGCGCCCAGATAAACACCGCTATCGCCGCACCCATACAGGCCAGCGCCCCCAAACCGATGCTCCAACGGGCTCCGAGAGTCTTTCCAACCCAGCCCACCAGCGGGGACCCGATGGGCGTGGCACCCAAGTTGAACACGAAGTAAATCGAGAGAACCCGCCCTCGTAAGCTCTCAGGCGTAGACGTTTGAATCAGGGCGTTTGCCGCGGTCAACAGGGTAATCATGAAGAACCCGGCGGGTATGGACATGACCGCAAAAGCCCAATAGGTCGGGCACAGCGCCAAAAGCGCCTCGGCCAATCCAAAAAAGAAAACCCCGGAAATGACCATCGCGAAACGCGGGTGAGTGCGCCGCGCCGCCAGCAGCGCGCCCGAGAGAGAACCGACCGCCAGCATCGTCCCCAGCAAACCGTACTCGCCCGGCCCTTTGGCATACACATCGGTGGCCATGAAAGCCTGGGTCATCTGCAGGTTGAATCCGAAAGCGCCGGTCAAGGTAATGAGGAAGATGATGGCTTTCAGGTCGGAGCGAGATTGCACGTAGGCGAAACCCTCCCGAATCATGCCGCGGCGGCGCACCCCGCGCTTGACCGCAAAGAAATAATCCCTTCGCATCAGCGCCAGAGTCACTACCGGAATCACGAAAATGACCGTGTTGATGACGAACACCCAGCCCGGACCCAGCACCGCGATCAGCACCCCCGCCAGGGCAGGACCAATCAGGCGGGCGATGTTGAAAGCCATCGAGTTCAGCCCCACCGCGTTAGGCAGGCAGTCCGCCGGCACCAGTTCCGCGATGAAAGTTTGGCGCTGCGCAATCGCCAGGGCATCGAAAATGCCGGTCACGAACGCGATGAGGTAGATTTCAAACAGCTGAGCCGAGCCGGTCAGCAGCAACATCCCCAGAATCAACCCCAGCAGGGCCACCCCGGATTGGGTAATCTGCAGCATCCGGCGCCGATCCATCCAATCTGCCAACGCCCCGCCAAAGAAACCGAAAATCAGCTGGGGCAGGAACTGCAGGGCGGTGGTCATCCCGACCGCGAACGCATCGTTGTCGGTCAAAACGACCAGGACCACCCAAATCTGGGCGACACGCTGCATCCACATCGCGGTAGCCGCAAACAGATTCGAGACAAACCACAGCCGAAAATTCGCGAACCGCAGTGAATAGAAGGTTTTACTGGCCAAGCGGCTCATCTTCTTTCTATTCCACAGGTTCCCCTAGGCGTGGTCTCGCTGTTGGGGGTCGAGACCAGCAGGTTTTCGCTTACTTTTTCTTGGTCTTTGCAGTAGTTTTCTTCGCCGTAGTTTTGCGTGCCGGCGCTTTGCGTTTCTTAGTTGGCCCTTTGGCGCGTTTTATGGCCAAGAGTTCAAACGCGGAGCTTTCGGTCAGCGTAGCGGGGTCGGTGCCGCGAGGCACGGTCGCGTTCGTGGTTCCGTCCGTCACATAAGGTCCATAGCGGCCGTTCTTAAGGGTGACTTTCTGGCCCGTTTCGGGATCCTCGCCGAACTCCATCATCACCGTTTGCGACGTCGCCGCCCGCCCGCGAGTTTTCGGAGCCGCCAGCAACGCCAATGCCTCTTCGGTCGTCAACGTGAACAGCTGTTCCTCGCTTTCCAGTGAACGCGTGTCAGTACCGCGCTTGATGTACGGCCCGTACCGCCCGTTAGACGCCACAATGTCCACGCTTTCACTGTCCTGACCGACCGTGCGCGGCAGGCTTAACAGCTGCAGGGCTTCCTCCAGGGTAATCGTGTCCGGGGACTGAGTTTTCAGCAGGGAGGCCGTCCGATTCTTGGGTTTCTTTTTCGCGGTCTTCTTTGCTTTGGTGTCGCTGTCCGTCTCGGCTTTCGGTTCCGGGGCCAGTTCCTCCACGTAAGGACCAAACCTGCCGTTCTTGGCGACAATCTGAAGTCCGGTTTCGGGGTGTACACCCACCACCCGGTCGCCTTGGGCACCTTTTTCCAACAGTTCCCGGGCCATCTCCAGAGTCAGCTCATCGGGAGCCACTGTATCTGGAACCGAAGCGCGTTCCTCGCCGCGCTGCAGGTAAGGTCCGTAACGTCCCACGCGCAGGGCGATTCCTTCACCCAGCTCCACTGTGTTCAGGGCGGCAGCATCTATATCTCCCAGCTCCGCCACCGCGCGCTGTAGCCCTAATCCTTGCAGGTCAGAGCCTTTACCGTGACCGTACCAAAAGTCCTTTAACCATTGAGTCCGGTCGGCTTGCCCGGCCGCGATTTTATCCAAATCGGCTTCCATATCAGCCGTGAAGTCGTAATCAATGAGCCCGGGCAGGTTTTCTTCCAGCAGTTTCACCACAGAAAACGCCAGCCATGACGGCACCAGGGCCTGCCCGCGGCGATACACATACTGCCGATCAACAATGGTGGAAATGGTCGAAGCGTAGGTGGAGGGTCGCCCTATCTCGCGTTCTTCCATCGCTTTGACCAGCGACGCGTCCGTATAGCGGGCGGGCGGGGTCGTGAAGTGCTGCCGCTCCTGCCCGGAGTCCAAGTGGTCGAGTCGCAGCCGATCCGCGGCCTGCATCCGCGGCAGCCTCGCCTCGCCAGTCTTGCCCTCACCGGAAGTCACCGCGGGCTCATCGCCCTCATCACGGCCTTCCTCGTAAGCGGCGAGGAAACCGGGATTTTCAATCACTGTTCCGGATGCCCCGAACTCGGCGTGAACCGAGCCATCAGCAGGAACAGCCGCAATCTTCACCGACACGGTGGTGCCGGTGGCATCGTTCATTTGGCAAGCCAGGGTGCGCCGGAAGATGAGGTTGTATAGCTTCCATTCGCGCGCATTGAGTTTGCCTTCCAGACTCGAGGGCAGTTGGAACTGCTCCCCCGCGGGGCGGATAGCTTCGTGAGCCTCCTGAGCCCCTTTCGTCTTTGTTTCGTAAATTCGGGGTTTGGCGGGTACTGCATCCTTGCCGAAGCGGCTCACCGCCAGGGACCGAGCCGCGGAAATAGCCTGTTCAGACAGGTTGACCGAGTCGGTACGCATATAGGTGA
>NZ_CFKZQR010000064.1:0-6600 GCF_985070215.1 Mobiluncus sp.
GAGAGGCTGGGGGGTGAGCGTTTTGCGACAATAGTCGCGCAAAACGCGAGGGGGCCCTCCCCCTTCCGCCTCTCGCGAGCGCCCCCGAGCGAACGCACCGCAGAACTCAAACACGCAATAAAACCTATTTAAACGGCTCGGTGTGCCATATATGGCACACCGAAGCAAATTAATAGGATTAACCCCGGGGAAAAACCCAGGACAACGCCGCTAGTTAAAGCACATGACGCCGAAGCGGCCCTTGCCGTAGCCTTCGATGTCGAGGATGGAATCGCGGCGCTCCACGTAGGAGGTAACCATCTTGTACTCGTTAGCCGGCAGTTCCTCGCCAGGGGTATACATCAAACCGATGGTGACGTGCGGGGCACCTTCCTTGTTCAACAGACCAGAGAAAATATTGAGAATCTCGTAGACATTCTCAATGTAGCTGTCAGAGAGAGTGCCGTTGTTGATTTCGTCTTGCGCCCCGGCAGCGGGAATCAGCTGCAGGGCGGCGCCGGCGTAAGCACACAAATCCAGATCCATAATGCAGGCGGCGCACACGTTGTCCATAGCATCATTAAAGAACGCCACGCAGCAACCGAATTCCTCATCAGGCTTCAAAATTTCATAGTCCGGGGAAAGCTCAACGGTTCGCCCCAACAGCATTTCAAACAGGTCACGGATTTCTTTTCCAGTAGGCAAAGGGGTGGCACTCATCGGTTAAACGCTCCTAAAATCGACTTGAACGTGGCGGCATCAAATGGTTTTTGAATCAGGAAATTCGCACCCGCCTGTTGTGCGATTTCCCGCATCTGAGGGGAACCCTCGGAAGTCACGAACCCGACCGGAATCTTTGACCCGGTCGCCCGCAGCTGCTGCAGCATCTCAATACCCAGCATATTCGGCATATTCCAGTCAGAAAGAACCAAATCAGGGGATTCCGATAGCGCCAACTGCAAAGCCTGGGCGCCATCCTCGGCTTCCATAACTTCCCAATCAAATCCCGCTTGGCGCAGGGTACGCACCACAATCTGTCGCATCACTCGCGAATCGTCTGCAACAATAATACGCATCGACTACCTCCGTGTTCGCCCTTATGCCGCATCCCGAGTGGCATTAAGGTCACTTATTGAGACTACCAGGAATTTGCCTTTCCAGTAGAGGTTTACGCTAATTAAAGGCGATTCTGGTTCTACCGGTTTTTCCTTCCTAACCTGTGGAAGAATCAGGTTTCCGGAATCTTCCACAATAGATTTCATGTTTCCACCAATAACATTGACGATTTCCCCAAAAGCGTCCTGCTGATCTTCCTCGGTGACCTCATCGGTTTCACCCAGTCTGTACATGGCCCTGGTCAGGTCCTTTGCCGTGGAATCTTCCATCTCTAGCATGACGCGCAGCTGCTTATCCCCTTGTGAATCCACCCAGGCATAAACCGGATTCTGAAAGGGCTCGATTTCATCGAGCCATTCCGTCACAGTGCCTTCGTG
Source organism: Mobiluncus sp. (assembly GCF_985070215.1). Lineage (NCBI taxonomy): Bacteria > Bacillati > Actinomycetota > Actinomycetes > Actinomycetales > Actinomycetaceae > Mobiluncus > Mobiluncus sp. The sequence goes on from NZ_CFKZQR010000064.1 coordinate 1,473, forward strand.
TTTATCAATCAGAGCATAAAAGACATCGTTAGCGATGTTCAGCACCGCTTCCCGAACTTCCTGATCCATTATTTCTCCTTGTGTTCCTTACTGGCGAAAGACTCCGGGGTCTCGGTTTCACCGGCTGTCCCGCGGGGCTTTGAAGTTCCTCAAGTCCCCAAGCCCAACAGCATGAGCTTTTCGTTGACCGCTTCGGGAGTAAAAGGTTTGATGAGGTACTCGTGCGCCCCGGCCGCCAAAGCACGCACAATCTGTGAGTGCTCCGACTCGGTGGTTACCATCATCAGGGTGATATTGCGCAGTTCCTTTTCCGCGCGGATATTCACCACCAAATCCAACCCGTTCATCACCGGCATATTCCAGTCGATTGTCGCCAAGTCGACGCGTCCCGTGGCGGGGTCGTGCAAGACTTCCATGGCCTGTTCACCATCAGCGGCTTCCAGGATTTCAAAGCCTTCACGGCGCAGGATACCGCCGATAATTTTGCGCATAGCACGGGAATCGTCAACGACTAATGCTTTCATTTCCCGCCCCCTTTCAATTTGTATACCGCACCTTTTGTCAACGTCATGCGCTCCCATACGGGATCCATCCCCATCGTGGTTTCTGCCGCGCCTAGGAACAGATATCCGCCAGGCACCATAGAATGCGCCACACGACGCAAGACTTCTCGCTTTGTGTTGATGTCGAAATAAATCAAAACATTGCGAATAAACACGATATGGAAAGGACCGCCCTTGGGCGGGGTCGACAAAAGATTGTGTTCCTGGAAGTTAATCCGCGACCGCAGCGACGGACTAATAACCCAGTTTGCGCCCTCGCGGGCAAAGTAGCGCACCAGCATAGGCGCCGGCAAGCCTCGGTTCACCTCCAGCTGGGTATAGAAACCCTGCCTAGCCTTGGTTAACACTGCCCGCGAAATATCAGTAGCAACGATGGAAAAATTCGGAGCCTGATCCATCTCTAACAGGCTCATCGCAATGGAATAGGGTTCCTGACCGGTGGAACAAGCCGCGGACCAAATCGAGAGGTTGCGGTGACCGGCCTCAATCAGGCTGGGAACTACGGATTCCGTCAAACCCTTAAACGGGGTAACATCACGGAAAAATGAAGTCTCGTTGGTGGTCAGAGCCTCGGCGATGTCTTGCAGGTCACCAGCCCGGTGGGTCGCGATAACCTGTTGAATCCACTTATCCACCGCGGCAGGCCCGGTGAATCCGGCTTCCCGAGCCAAAGGAATGAGCCTGGATTCAACCAGGTATTCCTTTCCGGCGGGAAGTTGGATAGCACTACGTTGCTTGACCAATCCCGCCACATAATCAAATGTTTGGCGGGTCAGGCTCATCGTCGGGCCTCCGGGGCATAAGTCTGGACATGACGCTGAATCTGGGTCGAGATTTCATCAAGTGGGCGAATTTCGTCTGCAAAGCCGGCGTTGGCTACCGCCCCCGGCATCCCCCACACCACGGAGGTTTGCTCATCCTGGACCAGGGTACGGCCCCCGGCCTCCAGAACCTTGCCGCAGCCGTTCTTGCCGTCCTGGCCCATACCGGTCAGCACCACCGCCAACATGTCTCCACCATAGAGATTCACCGCGGATTCAAACATGACATCCACGGAAGGACGGCAAAAGTTCACCGGCTGGGTCTGGGTCAACTTCACGCGCGGAGCCCCGGCGTTGCCGGCAAAAGTCATATGGAAGTTGCCCGGCGCCAGATAAATATGGCCCGGAGCCAGCATCATGCCTTCCGAAGCCTCCTGCACAGTTACGGAAGTCAATTTGTCCAAACGGGCCGCCAACTGGGTGGTAAACACGGGGGGCATGTGCTGAGTGATGACCATAGGCACCGGCATGGGACGGCTCAGCCCGGAAATGACCTTGGTCAGAGCCTCGGGACCACCGGTGGAGGAGCCGAGAATAACGATACGAATCGGCTTGTCGGGCATACCGGTGCGGTCGTGCAGTTTGAGCGGACCGGCAAACATGGACGGTACGGACGAGATATTGGCCCGAGCCTCGGGGGACAAACTGGAGGACACGGCCCCCATCGCCCGAACTTTACTGGGCAGCAAGCCCAGAATGATGGGAACCAGCTGTTCACGCACGCTTTGAATGGATTGCTGGACGGAACCCTGGTTCGCCGGTTTCGTCACGTAGTCCGTAGCACCGGCAGACAGGGCTTCCAAAGTCGCGGTCGCGCCGCGCTGGGTCAAGGTGGAGAACATGATGATAGGGTCTTTGCAGCCCATCTTGCGCAGCTCCCGCACGGCATCGATGCCGTTCATTTCGGGCATTTCGATGTCCATAGTGATGGCATCGGGCTTCAGCTGTTTCCACTTCATCAGCGCCAGTTTGCCGTTCGGGGCAGTACCCACAACCTCCAGGTTAGGGTCGGCGTTAAGCGCGTCTGTCACGATTTTACGCACTACAACGGAATCGTCCACCACGAGGACTTTAATGCCTGACATCTTCTCTCCCTCAGCTGCGAGTTCTACCTTTTAAGGCTAACTGGTTTTACAGTTCTTCGCCCGACAACGGACGGCGGTTTTTGCGACGTGACAAAGTCAGACCGCGTGCCGCTTTACATACATTTTACCCGAAAAAGCCGCACCCGAAACACACTGTTGCGCCCCACCCTTGTGCGGACAAATCGGAGGGAGCCACCGCAGTGACCCCCTCCGACTTTGCAATTTCTAAGCTACGGCTGGAACCTCACGCTCCGCGGGCTTCCGCACCGATAGCGACGACGCGCTCCACGTCGAGGACCAACAGCAGGTCATCGCTCAACTTGTACGCACCCAAGATGAGTTCGCGCATGTCCTGACCCAGCGTGTCCGGCGGAGCCTCGAAATCAGACTCGTCGACCTCGCGAACATCGCCAATCGAATCCACCATCAGCGACAGGGTCTCGCCGTCCAGGACCACCACGACCATCATGGCTTCGCGGGGATCCTCGCGGGGCGGCAGATGCAGCTGATTACGCAGGTCAATCAGGGTCGCGATTTGTCCGCGCAAGTTCACCAGGCCGGTAATGGCGGTCGGCGACAGCGGCACGTTCGTGATGTCTTCACCGTGCAGAATCTCGGTGACCTGATTGACTTCAATGCCGTAAAGGGCTCCGTCCAAACGGAAAGTTACGTACTGCGTCATCGCTCATCACGCCCCGACCATGTCCAGACGAGAGTTCATCTCGAGTTCCGCGTTGAAGTCTTCGATTTCGTCGAAGAAAGTCGGGTCGGCGGCGCGGACAGCCTGTTCGACGTCCAGCAGCTCGGTAACCCGGTCCTTCAGCACCGCAGAGCCCAGCAAGCCGTGGTCTTCGATGTTGGAGTGCTTGCGCTTGTCGTCGGCCACGATGTCCAGAATCTCGCGGACCACCATCGCCACGGAACGATCGCCCCGGCGATACACCACGACCTGCAGATCCTTGGGCTCCTCGTAGTCCATGACCCCGAGCAAACGATCCAGGCGGACGATGGGCAGAATCTGGCCCCGGTATTGGATGACTTCGCGGCCACCCACGCGTTCCACCGCCTCGACACTGATGTGCTCCAAGCGGGTAACGGCAGCCAGCGGAATCGCCACGCGGCGCCCGTCGCCAATCCCGACCACCAGCGCTTGACCGGTCATTTCGGAGCTGCGAGCCTGTGCGGCTTCCGCATCCATCTGAGCCTTCTGGGCAGCCTGGGTCGTTGCGCCGGTCAGGGACTTGCGCGCCACCGCGCCGATATCCAGAATCAGCGCCACGCGGCCATCGCCCAGCAGGGTCGCACCGGCGTACAGGCCGATGGACTTGAGCTTGGAGGACAGCGGCTTGACCACGATTTCTTCGTTGTTGATGACCTTGTCGACCACCAGGCCGAAACGCTGGTCATCGTTTTGCAGTACAGCAATGACGCCGTTGGCTTCGGAGCCGCGGTCGTTGGATTCCTCGGGATGCAGCACGTGGCTCAAGCGAATCAGCGGGAGCAGCATGCCACGCAAGCGGTAAACCGGCGAGGCGTTCACGTACTCCATCGAAGTTTCCTTGCGAGACGAATCCAAAACAACCAGCTCGAGCAGGGACACCTGCGGAATGGCGTAGAGCTCGCCGTGGGACTCGACCGTCAAGGACGGCTGAATCGCCAACGTCAGCGGGATCCGCATCCGCCAAGTCGAGCCCTTGCCGAGTTCAGACTCGACGTCGACCGTACCGCCGATAGCCTCAACGGAAGTCTTGACCACATCGGTGCCGACCCCGCGGCCGGAAATGTTCGAAACTTTCTTTGCGGTCGAGAATCCCGGCAGGAACAGCAGGTTAAAGATTTCCTTGTCGCTCATCTCGCCGAGCTGCTGCTGGGTGACCAGGCCTTTATCCAGAGCCTTGTTCGCCACCACGACCGGGTCGATGCCCGCGCCGTCGTCGATAATGTCAACTACGACCTGGCCGCCGGCGTGGTAAGCCTTCAAGGTCACCGTGCCCTTCGGGTCTTTCCCAGCAGCCTGGCGGACCTCGGGCAACTCTACCCCGTGGTCAACCGCGTTACGCACCATGTGCGTCAGCGGATCCTTGATGGCTTCCAGCAAGGAACGATCGAGTTCGGTGTCGCCGCCAATCATGACCAGCTGCACATTCTTATCAGTCTGTTTCGCCAGGTCACGCACCACGCGCGGCATCTTGGACCACAGGTGTTCGATGGGCTGCATGCGGGTCTTCATAATGCCCTCTTGCAGCTCGGTGGCGACGATGGACAGGCGCTGAGACGACTGCACCAGGTTCATGTCGGTCATCGAATCGGTCAGGCGCACAATCTGGTTACGCACCAACACCAACTCGGAGACTTCGCGCATCAACACGTCCAGCAGGTCGACATCCACACGGATGGAAGAATCCGCAGCAGAACGCGAGGAACCGTGTTCCGTCGGCTTGGCTTCGTCCTTCTTGGATGCCGCCGGTTTCGATTGCGGGGCGGGCGATGCCGGGGCGGCCGGTTCCGGTTTCGCGGCCGGGGCAGCCTGGGCAGCCGGAGCCGCCGGGGTGGCCGGGGTGGCCGGGGTGGCCGGAGCAGCCGGAGCTGCTGAGGCGGCGTCCTCACCCAAGTTCACATTGCCGTTCTCATCAGCCACATTGGTCAAGAACGGAATCTC
>NZ_CFKZQR010000065.1:0-6596 GCF_985070215.1 Mobiluncus sp.
TGGCGGCGAGCTGCTGGGCTTTCGCCGCGGCCGCCTCGGCTTGCGCCTTCAACTCCTGGGCCTTCGCCCCCGCCTCCCGCGCTTTCGCACCCGCCGCCTCGGCTTGCGCCTTCAACTCCTGGGCCTTCGCACCCGCCTCCTGCGCTTTCGCACCCGCCGCCTCGGCTTGCGCCTTCAACTCCTGGGCCTTCGCACCCGCCTCCTGCGCTTCACGCCCCAGGGCTTTGGCTTGGTTTCCCAGGCTGGTGGCGCGATTGCCCAGCTCGGTCGCTTTCGCACCCAGGGCTCGCGCCTGATTAGCCAGCGTCTGAGCCGGATCTCCAGCGGCTCTTGCCTCATCGCCGAGCTTCTTGGCTTCATCCCCCTGATTCTCGGCCTGAGCCTGCATCTCATCCAGCTTACTAGCCAGCTTGGGCGCCTGCTCCAGCTCCGCGCGCAAATCAACCCCGGAAACATAGGCCATCACGGAATAGGCCGCGGTCTGGTGACTTTCCACCATGACTTGCCCAGTATGAGACTCGGAAGGGGTCGCCTGGGGTACATCAGAAATGAGCCGATTCCACAAGGGATCTCCAAACCCGGTCACCGCGCTCAGTGCGGTGGCGATAACCACCAAAATCCAAAATGCCAGAACTCGCTTCGGCCTGAGGGCCAGAAAACGAGCGAGCTTGACATACATATATCAAATGTACCCAGACCGCGTGGGAGTCGCACCCGGAATGGAACTCTGTTTTTGTCCGGTCACGAAACCGCTATGGTTGGATAAAACCCCGTCTATAGTCGATAATTGACCTCATGGTCCCTGGTTTCACGCAACGCCGCCCCCTGTGGCTTCCGGCGCTATTCATGTTGGTTTTCGCTCTCGTTGGTATTGGTCCGGTCGCGCCCGCACAAGCCGGGACCAGCGACACCCCGCCAGGTTACCCGCCAACCGAGGTTCACCGGCTCCTCCCGCCCACCCCTGCTGACCAACTCGACCACGCGACACCCCTTGTGAACTCCCCAGAAAAGGGCTCCACCCAGGCCGGACAGATTCCTGACCCGCACCCCGCCACCGTCCAGATTGTTATCGGACCGGGTCCGGACGGAATGGCGTCCATGTGCTCCGGAGTTTGGGTCGCGCCCAACATGGTGCTGACCGCGGCTCACTGTTTTAAGAACTTGCCCCAAGGGCCGGCGCGGGTTTTTGCTGCTAACTCTCAAGTTCCCGGCAGCAAACCCCTAGCCACCGGCGTAACTTGGGACAGCACCACGCAAGGCGACGTGGCACTGATGGTTACCACCCCGGCAAATCACCCCATCGCCCCGATCAGCGCGGCGGTGCAACCTCCCAGCACTCCCCTGCATATTTGCGGGCAAAACTACATCATTAAGGAATCCTCCACCATCGACGGTGTCTCCCAAATGATTGGCGGCAAAGCAAACTACTGCGCCAACGTCAACACTTTGGATGCCCACACTGCCCAGCGTTTCCAGATTCCCGCTGGTGGCAACATCCTGGCCACCGTGCCGATGGCGGTAGATAAAGGCGACTCTGGCGGTCCTCTGTACAATGCGGCTGGCGAGGTGGTCGGCATCACCAGCTCAAAATCCAATGCGTCCTTCACGAACAACAGCGAACAGCTGCTGTTTAACGCCGCCTCGCCGATGTCGCGTTTTGCCCCCTGGCTGATGAGTTTAGGGGTGCCGGTGCGCGGCGCGAGCAGCGGCACTTTGGAGTTCAAGCAACTCCCGCCGCACATTACGCGGGTCAGTGGCGCCAACCGGATGGATACTTCCGGGATGATTGCCGACGCTTCGCCCAACGTGGAAACGCTGATTCTCACCACCGGTTTGATTGCCGCTGACGGTTTGGCCGCAACGCAGCTGGCCGGGGTCACCAGCTCCGCGTTGGTGCTGTCGAACTCCCGCGACCACTTGGATCCCCAAGCCCTGAAAGCCCTAGATAAATTCGGGCTGCGTCGGGTCGTGCGCGTAGGCGGGACCGTGGGGCTGAGCGCTGCCGACCGGGCGCTGATTCAGGCTAAAGGTCTGGAATTGGTGGAACTCATCGGCGCGGATCGTTTTGACACCGCCCGGATAGTCGCGCAATATCGCGATTCTCTGGGAGGTGCGCCCAGCGCGGTCTTGGTGGCTGACGGCATCAACTTCCCTGACGCCCTGGCTGCCGGAGCCGCGGCCGGAGCGCTGCAGGCCTCCCTGGTGCTGTCTAGCGGAAACACCCTCCCCCCTGCCACCCAAGGCTACCTGAACCCCCTTTTGACCAGCACTAAAATCATCACGGTCGGCGGTCCGGCGCAGTCTGCCGTCGCTTCGGCCGGTATCAACGCGAGCGCGACCTACACCGGGGCGGATCGCTACGAAACCGCCCTCGGCCTCGCCACCAGCCTTGACCTGGGACACGGCGTAAACGGACTGGTGATGGTGTCGGGACGGAACTTCCCGGACGCCCTTTCCGCCGGAGCCTACACGGTCAAGCAAGGCGCGAAACTTGTGCTGGTACCTCCGGCCGGGTCGAAACCCGCGTTCTTGCAGGGCTTGTGGGCCTCCGCCGGCTCCCACGGTGTCATCGTGGGCGGCGCCGGCGCGTTGCCCGACCAGGACGTAGCGTGGGCGCTGCAATAGCCGCCCGTTTGCCGTTTACCGCCGGCAGTTAGCCGTTTGTGCCTGCGGCCCGAATCCCCGACTGTCGACATTAACTAAGATTGGAACCATGGTTTTCACTGCGACTTTGCTGGACTGGCTGAAAGACCCCGGCGCCCTGTTGGAACACCTCATCTCGGCTTACGGGGTGTGGATGGTGGCCATCGTCGCCCTCATCGTGTTCATCGAGTCAGGAGTGCTATTCCCGGTGCTTCCCGGAGATTCGATGCTGTTCGCGCTGGGTTTGCTGCAAGACCGGATGCCGGTGAACCTCGCTGTGATTCTGTTCGTGCTGATTGTGGCGGCAATCGCCGGAGCTCAGGTCGGCTACTGGTTCGGACTGCTGTTTGGTGAACGGTTTTTCAAACCCGACGCGCGCGTGCTGAAAACCGAGTATTTGCAGACTGCCCAAGTGTTCTTTCGCAAGTGGGGTGGGCCGGCGGTAGTGTTGGGGCGTTTCGTTCCTTTCGTGCGCACTTTCGTGCCTATCGCGGCCGGAATCGGCCGTTACGGCTGGGCGCATTTCACCCTGTGGAATGTCATCGGCAGTATCGCCTGGACCGGCGTGTTCATCGTCGCCGGTATTTCGCTCGGGGGAGTGCCCTTTATCCGCAACAACGTGGAGCTCATCGCCGTCATCATCATCGCGGTTTCAGTCATTCCTATCGCGTTGGGGATTGCGAAAAAGGCATTGGGCAAAGCCCCGGATAGCCAGGAGACTGGGAAAAGTAACATACACTAGGGCCATGGTGAAATACCTCCAAGACCCCTTGAACCGGGCCATTTACGCAACGGATGCCTCAAACTATCGCATCGTGCCCGACCGGATCGCCCAACCGGAGAACCTTGACCAGCTGCGCGACACGATTTTGGAAGCCCTGTCCGCTGGCGTGCCCCTGACGATGCGCGGCCGGGGAACCTCATGTTCCGGCAACTCTATCGGGCCTGGCCTGGTCATTGATACGTCTCACCACTGCAACCGGATTCTGTCCCTCGACCCCTCCGCGCGCCAGATTACGGTGGAGCCGGGGGTGGTACTCGCCGATATTCAAAAGGCCGGAGCGCCCTTTGGTCTGCGATTTGGGCCTGACCCGTCCACCTGGACGCGGGCCACCGTTGGGGGTTCGATTGGCAACAACGCCTGCGGCCCGCACGCCCAAGCCTGGGGTCGCGTGGCAGACAATGTCATTTCGATGGACGTTATCGATGGTTTTGGGCGGGAATTTCGCGCCACTTCGGGCGAGGGCGCGCTTGACGTAGTGCCGGGTTTACAGCGTTTAGTTGACGAAAACCTGGCGTTGATTCGCACGGAATGCGGGCGTTTTCACCGGCAAGTTTCGGGCTATTCCCTGGAACACCTGCTGCCGGAAAACGGGCGCGACCTGGCCAAATTCTTGGTGGGCAGCGAGGGGACCCTGGTCAGCGTGCTGCGCGCTACGCTCCGTTTGGTGCCCGTGCCGACCGCGCCGGTGCTGGTGGTGCTGGGCTACCCCGACATGATTGCCGCTGCCGCTGATGTGCCGCTGATTAATGACTTTTCTCCCCTCGCGGTGGAGGGCATGGATTCGCGTCTGGTTTACACTTTGGCGCACAAGCCGGGGGTCGGCGAGTTGCCCGAACTGCCGGAAGGCAACGCTTGGCTACTGGTAGAGATGGGCAGCGCCACCGCGGACCTGGAGACAACCCTGGCTCGTGCCAATGACCTAGCACAAGCCGCCAACACCCGCGCCACCCTAGTGCTGCCCCCCTCCACGCAAGCCACGAAACTTTGGCGGATTCGCGCCGATGGGGCCGGGTTGGGCGGGCGGACCCCGTTGAACCCGGACAGCAGTGGTAACGACCCGGCCTGGCCGGGCTGGGAGGACGCGGCGGTTCCACCCCAGAATTTGGCCGCTTATTTGCGAGATTTCACTGATTTGATGCGGGAAATGAACGTGGACGGAATGCTTTATGGGCATCTCGGGGACGGCTGTCTGCATGTGAGATTGAACCTGCCATTGGGGGCGAAGGCTGGGCAAGGGCGTTCTCGGGAGTTCCTGGAGCGTGCCGCTGACCTGGTCGGTAAACATCACGGCTCGCTTTCGGGCGAGCACGGGGACGGCCGAGCCCGCTCCGAATTGTTGCCGCGAATGTATTCCCCCGCGCTGATTCGTTTATTTAAGCAGGTCAAAGCGCTGTTTGACCCACGGGGTTTGATGAATCCGGGGGTGCTGGTGGATCCCGATCCATTGGACGCGAACCTGCGGCTGGCGGGGGCTCGGACCATTCCGGCCCTGCCTGGTTCGGGCTTTACTTTTCCGAAAGACACGGACTTTACCGCGGCCGTGCATCGCTGCACCGGCGTTGGCAAATGTTTGGCAATGAACCAGGTCAACGGTGCTTGGATGTGTCCCAGCTACCTGGCTACCGGCCAAGAACGGGACGCCACGCGCGGGCGCGCCCGGGTACTGCAAGAAGTCACGAACGGCACACTCATTCGGGATTTCCGCGACCCGAACCTGTTACGCGCCCTAGATTTATGTCTGGCGTGTAAGGCCTGTTCCGCGGCCTGCCCGACCGGGATTGACATGGCGGCCTATAAGTCCGAGTCGCTGTATCGGGCCTATCGCCGGAGATTGCGGCCGCGTTCGCATTATCTGTTGGGTCGTCTGCCGGGCTGGCTACGTTTGGCGCGCCGGATACCCGGCGGTGCGGGCCTGGCCAACAGTGTTTTCGGGGTCGCGTGGATTCGCCACCTGGTGTTTCGGATGTTTGGGCTGGATCCGCGCCGTCAGATGGCGCATTTTAACCCTGAGTCGTTCCGGACTTGGGCGAGGCGGCGCGGAGGAAACGCTGCGGAACCGGAAATTGGGGCGAACGGGCTTGTGAATGCGGATATGAGGCAGACGCCGGAGGCTACGGGACAGGTCAATGTCGTTGCCTCGGCAGCACGCGCCAACAGCCAGCCCGCTCCCGAAGCTAAACCGTGGGTGGCGGTGTGGGCGGATTCTTTCTCAGAAGGGATCGCCCCCGACGGTGCCAAGGCCGTGGTGGAGCTGCTAGAAACGGCGGGATACCAGGTTTATCTTCCGCCCCAAGCCTGCTGCGGGCTGACCTACGTGACGACCGGACAGCTGGACAAAGCCCGGCGCAACATGCGGCGCTTGTGCCAGATTCTGGGGCCGCTGGCGGTCAACGGGATACCGATTGTCGGCGTGGAGCCGTCCTGCACCGCGACCCTGCGCGACGACCTGGAACGTTTACTGCCCGACGATCCCCGTGCCCAGTCGATTGCCCAGGCCACGTGTACTTTGGCCGAACTGCTCAGCAACCCGGACACCGCGCCGAACCCGGACGTATGGAAGCTGCCGGATTTGCGAGGCGTGCAGGTTGTCGCTCAGCCACATTGCCACCACTACAGCGTCCTGGGTTGGGAAACCGATCGCAAGTTGCTGGCTGCCACCGGAGCGGAAGTTGTGGAACTGGCGGGCTGCTGCGGAATGGCGGGCAATTTCGGCATGGAACGCGGTCATGTCGAGGTGTCGAAACGGATTGCGGAACACGCTTTGCTGCCCGCCCTGCGCGAACACCCGAACGCGATTTTCCTGGCTGACGGCTTCAGTTGCCGCACCCAGGCGGAACAGCTGGCCGGCAGCCACGGGATTCACCTGGCGCGTCTGCTGCTGGGCCCCAGCTCCCGCGTCGAAGCCTAACCCCCTGTTATCAGGGCACAGCGGTATATCGCGAGGTGTGGTGGGGTTCGGGCTGGGTGTGATGCTATTTGGTGATTAAATCGGGGTTGCTGGTCTATATGGTCACGTACCCCTGTTTAATCACCGATTTCAATCAAAAACCGCTGGAGTCGCGAGGTCTGGCGGCGTTCGGGGCCTCTCAGTCGCAGAAATACTTGGAAAGCTGCGCTTTCCGTACCGCTTCCTGGACTTTGGCAATGCAAGCGAGCTTGCGCTGCCAAA
>NZ_CFKZQR010000066.1:0-6390 GCF_985070215.1 Mobiluncus sp.
AATCAGGGAAACAATCCAGGTCGCCATAAAGTAGGGCGCGCCGGTCAAACGGTAGGGCATCATGTTGAGGATACTTTGATAAGCGCCCAGAGCGGTGCCGGCCACGTAGGAACCGGCCGCTTTGGGTAGCTCAGCCGGACAGATTTACTCGGCCACGATGAGTTCCGCAAAGAAATCCTGAAAGGCATCGACCTGGATATTCCGGCGGGAAAATAACCGGCCTGGCGGGGGAATCCGGTTCCGGAAAAACCATGACCGGCTTCGCAATGCTGCAGGGCTGCGGGAGGTGGCGAAACAGGGAATTAATGTCGCAACGGGGCGCAGATTAGTCCAGGTCAAGGCTACAATCAGCCCAGTAATCTAGAAGTTCCCGGTCGTGGCTAATCGCTATAACCGCGAGCCCCTGTGCCGAGCGTCTCTGAATCGCCCGCACCAGGCTAGCGGTACTGAAAGTGTCCAGCATGGCAGTGGCCTCGTCACAAATCAACACCGTGGGATTGGTCAATAAACATCTGGCCAAGGCAACGCGCTGCAGTTGACCCTCTGAGACTTCCGTCGGGAAGCGCCGCCTGAACTCAGAGGGAATCCCCAGTTCCTCGCAGATTTTTGCGCTTTGCTTGCGTCGCACATCGGGCGGAACATCCGCGTAAATTAACGGTTCCTCAATGATTTGTGCCAGCGTCCACCGCGGATTCACGGAGCGCCGAGGTGACTGGAACAGCATCGCCACTCCAGGTTGCACTGCCGCACGTGGGCGCTGTTTGGTGGCGGGGCTGTTGCCTGGAGGTATGGCCGTTTCCCCTGATTCACACCAGCGAATCTGGCCTGTCAAGGGAGTGAGCCGTCCGGCAATCGCCCTGGCGGTAGTGGTTTTGCCACAACCAGAGTCTCCGAACCACCCCACGGTTTCGCCGCGGTGCAGGCTGAGGTTAAAGCCTTTCACCACCGGGACTCCGTGATATCCGACGGTAAGTTCGCGCACTTCCAATACGGTTTCGTGGGTTACGTCGGGTGTCAGTCGAGGTTGGTTCTCGTGGTCAGAAGCGGGGTGCGGCGCGGATGCATCGGTCCCGTTTCGTGCCATGTTGCGCGGCAAAGCTGCTAGTAGTTTCCGCGTATAAGGATGCAGTGGCGTATCTAGCACCTGCGTTGCCGTGCCTTGCTCCAACACCTGACCGTGACCCAAAACTGTCACCTGATCTGCCAGAGGAAAATCCAGCAACAACGCCAAATCGTGGGTGATGGTTAACACTGCCAGCCCCCGGTCTGCTAACTTTCGCAACAGCTGCCAAATCTGGTCGCGGCGTGTTTCGTCCAATCCCGCGGTGACTTCATCTGCAATCAAAACTGCGGGGTTCCCCGCCAAAGCCAGCGCCAAGTTTGCCCTGGTCAACATACCGCCGGACAACTCGTGCGGATAAGCCGCGAGGGAGTCCGTGGGAAAGCCCGTCATTTCGCACAATTCGGTCACGGTCGTGGGGCCTGCGGAGGTCTCCCCGGAAAGCATCTCTGCCCTGTCCCGGCGCCCGAGTAACTTGACGGATTCTTCCAGCTGGTCGCCAATGGTACGGTTCGGTGCAAAAGCTGTGGCGCTGGATTGGGACGCGACCGCGATGAGACGCCCACGAACCGCCTGCCAGGGGCAGTTTTTGCCATACAGGGTTATCCCGCTGACGCTGACTTGGCCGCTGACCTGCATCTTTCCGGGTAACATCCCGGTGGCGGTTTTTGCCAGAATCGATTTCCCCGCTCCGGATTGTCCCAGCAGCACGTGCAATTCGCCGGGTCTGACCTGCAGGTTCACGTGGTCTTCCAAAACCAGGTCGCGTTCCGTGGGGGAATTGGCTGTCGATGTTAGCGTTGCGGCGGTGCTGTCAGTCGGGGCTTCATGACGCTGGTCAGAAATCCAGCCAGAGCAGGGAACCGTCACGCTCAAATCCCGGAATTCCAAGGCGGGTGGGGCGGTATTTTCGTCTGGTTCCCCGGCTGGAGCCTCATGCACACACGGGGCAACGCCACTGGCGGCAACACTCAAATCCCCCACCAAGGTGTCGGACTGTGCAGAATCTGCCTCTCCGGCTGCTCCGCGCGAAGCCTTGCCTAAACCCGATGCCCATCCGAAAATGAGCAGGGTCAACGAAACCAAGGCGCCTGCCGGAAACACCAGTTCCCACCAGCAGCCAATCAGGATTTCCGTGCGCGCCACCTCTAGCAGGGTGCCCAGCGAAGGCTGGTCGGGAGAAATTCCCAGACCCAGGAAAGACAGGGTAGATTCGTGCCAAATCGCGTGGGGGAACAGCAGCACGACACTGACTTTCATCTGACCGAATACCGAAGGTAGCAGGTGTTTGCGCGCCACTTGCCAGTGGCTCGCGCCCGCCAGATACGCGGCCTCTACATATTCCAATTCACGTGTGGATAGTGCAATCGAACGCACAATACGCGCTACCGGCGACCAGTGCACCAAGGCAATCGAAGCGATAATCGCCACGAGAGAACCGGGGTAAAACGCCACAATCGCAATGCCCAGCAGCAGTTGGGGCAACGCGTTAATCGTGTCGGTAAAACGCATCAGTAACGAGTCGACTTTTCCACCCCAGGAGGCTGCCACGGCTCCGATGAGTACCCCAATTACTGTGGAAACCACGGCACAGACTGCCGCCACGAAAATGCTGACCCGCAGCCCCAAAGCCACGCGCACCAACAAATCATGCCCCGCCAAGTCAGTGCCGAACCAATGTGTGGCACTGGGCGCCAACCGTGCTTGTGACAGATCCGCCTCATGCAAATCCGTGCCGGCAAAAAACGGCAAGATTGCGGCGTAGAGCAGCAACAACACCAGGGCATAGAAAGCCAGCCGACTGGGGCTAAATGCCTTTCGCAGCGCAGAAGGGGAGGTCAATTTAAGAGTCATATCGCACTCGTGGATCGAAATAGAGATACAAAACATCGGCGACCAGATTGCCGATAATTACCAGCGCCGCCGATGCCAAAGTCAGGAAAGTTAGTAGCGGTAAATCCAGTCCCTTTGCGGAAGCTACCAGCGCGGCCGCCAGTCCACCCCAAGAAAAGACTTCCTCGACCAGCACCGCGCCGACAATCAGCTCCGGCAGGCGCATGCCCACCATGGTGATGGTGGGGGCTAGTGACAGCGGCAGGACAGAACGGCGGATTAAGGTGCTTTGCGGAATCCCGCGTTGAATCCCGGCTTTCCACCAGTCGGAATGGAGATTCTCTTGGGCGCGTTCCCACAAGGTCAACAGCATCCACGGCATTTGGGTTAACGCCAACACGCTGGCAGGCAAAATCAGATACGACCACTCCCATGCCGAGGTGGCATCTGGACCTGTGCGCCCCCCAGCGGGGAACCATCCGGTTCCCAAAGCCAGGAATAACACAGCTCCCAAAGCCAACACGAACGGGGGGATGGCTTGGACAAACAGCATGAGAGCTTGGAATACGCGTCCCAGCCAGTTCCACCGCAGCCCGAGTATCCCCAATACGATACTCAGCACGAAAGCCAGAACCAGACCCACACCCGATAGCGCCAGGGTGGCTTCGCAGCGTTCTGCCAAGACTTGCACGACGGGCTGATTATAGGTGCGCGAATACCCCAAATTGCCATGAATCAGATCGCTGGCCCAAGCCAACCAGGCTCCGTGCCAGGATTGATCCAAATTAAGCGCCTTCGCGATGGATTCCCGCTGGGTGGCGCTGAGGAACTGATAGCGATCCCCCAAGTACGCCACCAGCGGGTTCAAGGGTGATACGGCGGCGAGCAGGAAAACACCTACTGAAATCGCCACCAGCAGCACCGGCAACACCAACAGGCGGTTGCGCACCAAAATCCGCACCTGGTGGCGTCGCTCGTGGCGACGCGCCTGGCGCAGAGTTATTCCGGTGCTTATTTCTCCCATTGCCCTAAGTTCCACCACGGACCCCAATTCACGCCATGGGAGTGCGGCTCTACCGTCAGATTTCCGGTCTTCCAACCGGCATCACGGGTGACATAGGTGTGTTGCAAGAATGCCAGGAACACGTGGTTTGGGGCTTCCAAATACTGCTTTTGGGCTTGCTGGTATAGCTTCACGCGTTCGGATTCATCTCCGGATTTGCGTGCCTGCTCCAAGATTTTATCCATTTCCGGAGAGCCGTAGTTGCCGGGGTTATCGTACTGCGAGGTGTTTGCTTCGCGGGTGTGCAGAATTGAGTACACCTGGGTGTCGATGGAGTACGGCTTGTCGCCGCCGCCCAACAAGATACCGACTTTGTCCAGGCGTCCATCCAACGCATCCCAAGTCGTTCCTTCCAGTTTCACGTCTACGCCCAGTGGTTTCATGGCGGCGGCGAAAGCCACCGAAAGGTCACGGCGCACTGTGTCATTGGAGGTGTAAGCCAGGGTGAAAGCGGCACGCTGGCCGTCTTTTTCGCGAATCCCGTCCGCACCGACTTTCCAGCCGGCCTGATCCAGGCGCTTCTTGGCGCCCTCCAGGTCAAACTTAAACTGTGCTTCCGGGACGTAAGCCTCGTAAACCCCAGAAACTGGAGTGTATGCTGGTTTGCCCGCCCCAAACAGTACTTTTTTGATGATTTCTGGACGATTCACGGCTTCATTCATGGCTATCCGAGCCTGCAGGTCGGCACAAAACGCATTGTTACCGGGGAAGCTGATTCCGCGCCAGTCTGCGGAATCCGCATATACTACCTGGTATTCTGGGAGGTCTTTCAGGCTGTTTGCCAAAGCCGGGGGGATAATCGACCCGTCGAATTCCTTGGTGCGAATCCGGGCCACGCGAGCTGCGTCATCGGGAACATACACCGTCGTCAGCTTCTTGACTTGCGGAGCCTTACCCCAGTATTTAGGGTTCGCTATCCACACGGCTTTCTGGCTGTCAAGCGTTTCGAGGACGTACGGTCCGGTGCCCACGGGCTTGGTGTTCAGCGGAGATTCACTCGCCAGTCCACCTTTCATATATTCACCAGGTGCCAGTCCCAGCAACAATCGAGAGGGGAAATCGGGGTAAGGGTACTTTAGTTTGAAAGTGACCTTATTCCCGTCTGCGTTAATCTGATCAACCATATCGAAAGAAGCTCCGATTTCCGAGGCTGTGGCGGGATTCATAGCTTCTTTGTAGTTAGCCACCACGTCTTGGGCGTCGAAGTCACTGCCGTCTGAGAATTTTACCCCGTCACGGACTTCCACGGTCCACTCGGTTTTATCTGCGTTAGAGGTCGGCAACGTAGTCGCCAAGACCGGACGCAGCTCCGGCAATTTATGAGGGTCTTTGCTTTCCAAACCCAACAAGCCTTCATATATGGGGGATACACCGAGTGCTGCGTAGCCGTTGGTGGGGTTGTATCCTCCCAATTCATAAGCGTCCGCCAGAGTGATTTCATCGGCGGCCGTGGCTTTGTCGGTGCCAGCGGCGGGGTGTTTCGCGGAGGAGCCCCCTTGACAAGCGGTAAGACTCAAAGCTAACGCCACGGCGGCGGCGCTGACCGCTAGGGTTTTTATGCTGAATTTGCCAGGGTGGCAGGGGTGGGACATAGCTGCTCCTTGTGTGTAACGTATTGCTTTCGCGCAGGGTTAATAATGTCTACATAGACATATGTCAGTTCGCAAAGATATTATCATGCGGTTAGTAGCGGGGCAATTCTCCTGACGGTGAGAAATCCGGAGATAACGAGCCAAAATCAGGCGAATAATGTCACAATTGAAAAGGTGTTAGGAAGGAAAGATTCATGAGCCAGCTGCCTGCCGCCGAGATTCGTGCCCTGCGCGAAGCCTTGACCCATCCACATGGAACCGGTGCGGGATGTCGGTGCGCGGCGGATACGGAGCTGATGCCCCGCGAAACCGGAACACCTCATGAACCCGATGGAGCTTACGACGAAGACCAGACCCGCCACGGCCGGCAGGCACACCCCCCAATGCAGCCGGTAGACATCGATGAGATTGCTACCATCTGGGCACCTCGCTTCGAATTGCTAGCCGATTTAACCCGGCTGAAGCTGCTGTCTTATATGCATATTTATCCCGGTTCTTGCGTACAGGATTTAGCTAACGCGGCGGGTATTACCCAGACGGCAGCCTCGCAAGCGCTGCGGGTCTTGCGTGATGAAGGCTGGGTTAGCGCCGATCGTGACGGGCGCTTGATGCGCTACACCCTGAAAGACACTGCCGCGCACCAGATGCTGCATTTTATCGGGCACACCCACGTGTAACTTGATGGTGAGAAACCCCAGAAGCGCTGCAGAATTGCGGAACTCTCGGCTCAATACCCGGAGGCGGACAGAGGTTTGATGTGGCGCAAAATCAACGCCAGGATGATGACCACAACTGCCAGGGAGCCAGAAATCGCCACTACGCCCGGCCAGCCCAGGGCGGTC
>NZ_CFKZQR010000067.1:0-5782 GCF_985070215.1 Mobiluncus sp.
ATACTGAACCTCGCGACCTTCCTTCTTCGCGGCTTTCAGCTCAGCAGCCAACTCCAGCAACTCCAACCACTCAGCAGGAGTAAAATCGAGTTCTTTCAAAAAGTGACGACCGTGAAAATCAGTCATGGGTTTTCCTTTCAAAATTGGTGTTTTCGTAATGATTGGTAATGTGCGGAGAGTATCTCTCCGAATTTCTGGCCGGTGCCGCACCGAAAAGGTCACGGCTGCCGGCCAGAAAAAACATACCCCCCGTGGGCTGCCCCGTTGATAACCTCCGAGGCAGCCCGGAGGGGAAACTTATAACCGCTTACGAGTGGCTCTACTTGTAGAGCGGGTCGCGAGCAATCGGGCAGCTCATGCAGCGCGAACCACCGCGGCCACGGCCGAGTTCGGCGCCGTCAATCTCGAGCACCTCGATACCAGCATTGCGCAGGTTCTTGTTGGTCTCGATGTTGGAGCGGTAGCCCATCACGACACCCGGCGCAATAGCCAGGGTGTTGTTCGCGTCGTTCCACTGTTCGCGTTCGACGTTGAAGTAGTCGCCGCCGGTGGGGGAGACATGGAACTTCACACCCAGCGCCTCGTTCAAGGTATCGACCAGCTTCGTGCCATCGCGGCGAATATCAATGCCGCTGGACTTGGACTCATCAGGACGCAGCGAGAAGGTCCAAGTGTTGTCGATGTAAGGCAGGTAAGCATTCACGACGTCCTCGGAGCAGAACGTAAAGATGGTGTCCAGGTGCATTGCTGCACGAGTCCGCGGAATACGCGCCACGATGACGCGCTCAGCAGCCTTCTTGGCGAACAATTCCTTGGCCAGCTCCGTAGTGGCGTTCAACGAGGTACGCTCGCCCATGCCGACCAGCAGCACGCCGTCCTTCAGAGGCATCACGTCGCCACCTTCGATGAAGGTGTTGGGGTGCCACTTCTTGTCGGGATCAGCGCCGAACCAGATGTTGAAGTCCTCGTTAGCGAAACGCGGGTGGTACTGGTAAATAGCGTGGGTCAGTAGGGTCTCCTGACGGCGGGCCTGCCAGTACATCGGGTTCAGGGACACACCATTGAACACCCAAGCGGAGTTGTCACGAGTGAACTGGGTATTGGGCAGCGGATTGAAGATCCAGTCGTCCAGGTTGTAACCGTCAGGGGTCACAGCCTTCTTGTACACGCCGCCGACTTCATCGGGAATCTCGTCGAGGTTGATACCGCCGATGAGGTAACGTGCCAGTTCCTTGGAGTCCATTTCCGTGAAGTAATCACGGAAGTCCTTGGCAACAATGGGGTTTACCATGTCGTCGGCAACGCGGCGATCCAAGATAAACTTGCGAGCTTCCTTGTTATCCAGGATTTCACCCAGCATGACCTGCATATCGAGCACTTCGATGTCGCGGGCCTTCATCTGAGCCACGAAGTCATCGTGGTGTTTCTGTGCTTCTTCGACCCACAAGACATCATCGAAGAGCAGGTCCGAGCAGTTTTCAGGAGTCAGCCGCTTATGTGCCAAATCAGGCCTGCAAACCATCACAGTACGCAGAACCCCTGCCTCAGAGTAAACGCCAACTTTGTTGTTCATATTGATTCCTTCCTAACGTAATCGTTGGTTTGGTACGCACGCTGTTCGCCAAAGGGCGCAAGGACTTTTGGTCATCGATACAGCTGTACGAACCGAGCCGAGAGAACCCCTTTGGTCCTCAGGCTGTGTGAATATGAAGTTATTTTTCATGAGACTTTCTTTGGCGATGGCTCGATTCGGTCGGGGGGCCTCACCGGGCCATCGCCAAAGAAAACGCAAGATTCAATTGTCGGTAGTCTTTACAGACCGTTCCAGAACATAGCGCTGATGAAGTCACCCTTGAACACGATGACCCAGATAATCAGCAGTACTGTGAAGGCTATGGCCACGCCCAGGAAAATCTTGTCTTTACCCTGGAAAGCCGGCTGGTCAGGATACTGTTCCTTACGACCCTTGTAATACAGCGGAGAGCCAATCAACCACAGCAAACCGTTGAGGAACAGCAGCCCGATGCCGCCAGCCCACAGCAACCACATTGTGTAGATAGTCGCGATGATGCCAACGCACATCCGGTAGCCTTTAGACGACTTCACGCCTTCCGCTTCGTTGTTTCCCTTCTTGGTCTGAATGATTTGGTAAACGGCGGAAATGACGTAGCACGGAATAATCAGCGAAGCCGCGATAGTAATCAAGTCGGTGTAGCTCGAGGCAAAGCCCAAAACCATGATGATGTAGACGATGGAAGACACAATGTTGGTCACCCACAGAGAAACTGTCGGGGAACCCTTCCGATTCGTCTTGCCAAAGGCCGCCATGATGTTGTGGTCAGCTGCCGGCACGAACAGAATCTCGGAAGCCAGCATGACCCAGGTCAGCATAGCGCCAGCCACGGAAATCAGCACTGCAATGTTGATGAATCCAGCGCCCCAGGGACCGACAGCAGCCGCCATCGCACCACCCATGGACGGATCGGCGAGCCCAGCCAACTCGGGCTGTGCCATCAAGCCATAGGACAGGACGTTGACGAATACCAACAAAGCCAGCACGGTAAGGAAAGCGATAACCGTAGCCTTAGCCACATCGCTGGACTTCTTGGCACGAGTGGAGTACACCGAAGCACCTTCGATACCGATGAACACCCAGACCGTAACCAGCATCATGTGGGAGACCTGAGCCATGACCGGGCCGAGCCCGGCTTCTTCGCCTTCGGGACCAACCTGCACCACGTTGCCCCAGAAGTCAGCCGTAAAGAAACCGACCTTGAAAGCCACAGCAGCACAGATGATAAAGACAACAATCGGAATGATCTTAACCGCGGTAACAATCGTGTTCACAAACGCAGCGGTACGAATACCGGCCAAAATCAGGAAGTGAATCAACCACAGGCAGACCAAACCGAAAATCAACCCCGCGATAGAAACGGAATCTCCTTGCATCAAGCCGGAGAATACCGCGAATCCGCCTAGAGCTGACGTGAAAAAGGCAATGTAAGAGAGGTTGCCGGCCCAAGCCGATAACCAGTATGACCAGGCTGACATAAAGCCGCCGAAGTTGCCCAGACCTTCCCGCGCGTAGCCATAAACACCACCGGTGATGTCTGGACGGGTCGTTGCCAAAGATTGGAACACGAAAGCCAGCATCAGCATGCCGATGCCGGTAATCAACCAACCTATTAACAGCGGCCCCGGTGCCGCGTTGCCAGCCATCTGGCTCGGTATCCCGAAGATACCAGCACCAACCATGGAACCTATACCAAAAGCAATCAACGGGAATAGGGGAAGTTTAACTTCCTCTGTTTCCGCAACAGCATTGTCGTTGCTCATTCTTTACCCTTCTATATGGAGTGAAGTGTGCGGTCTCGAAAACAGCGCTCTCGGGGTATGCGCCCCCATCGCCACTGCCCTAAAAACATCTGTTGTTTTTCGCACTGATTCATTGTATTACCAGTTCACACGTAAATCGAGAGATTTCAGAATTTGAATAATTATGCGTATACCCTTCTTTGTCCCCCCTGTACTCTGCATTTAGAGAATGCATATATTTTCATGTTACAGTAGGCGGTTTTGGGGTGGTCGCGCTTTCGGGAGGCTGCACAAGCGCCGGGCTCTGGCTGCACAAGGTGGGTGGGTTTTTGTTCGTCTCGTCAGGCTTTAAGGGGTACTTGAGTCTGTACTGGGCAAGTTATTCCACGGGATGCGCAGTCGTTGCTGGCGCGTACAGGCATGAAAATCAGGAAACGGCAAAACAACACCGCACCGAGACGGTGGAAATCATTGAGTAGCGCGCCCGAAGGGACTCGAACCCCCAACCTTCTGATCCGTAGTCAGATGCTCTATCCATTGAGCTACGAGCGCTTCGCGAACCAGTTTAATACAAGCCTTTCTTGATATCAAAATCCTAAAATGGATAGCCACAAATCCACGGCGACTTCCAGGTTACTGTCCAGGAAGTCATAGGCGGAGGTATGCAGGGGCGGCCAATCTTGCCCGTTGCCGATATAGACCATCGCCCCGCTGGCGAGTTTCAAGTAATGTCCGAAGTCTTCCGAGGCCCGGTAGGGCTTTTCCAGGTACACCACCGGCAGCCCCGCACGCTGTGCGGCGGCGGCAACCAGGTCTATTGCCGCGTCATCGTTGCAAGTCTCAGGAAAAACGTCGCAGTCGGTTATGGACAGCAGCAGGGAGGTCTGTTTCGCCAGGTGGGAGGCCTCGTCACAGATTAGGCTCTTTAGCTTGGCCAGGTCGGATTCGTTTTCGGCACGCAGAGTCAGGTTCAGCTCCCCGTGGGACGCCGAAATACCAAAGTCTTTGCGTCCGACTTCGATCCCCACTACCGTGGCCAACACGAAACCCTCAAAACAGGAATGCCGATTACCGAGTCTCGCCACGCCCGCCAAATCCATAACGTAAAGAACCAGCTGGGCAATCGTTTCGCTGGGGTTCACCCCCGCTTCCGGGTTGCTGGCGTGCGTAGTGATACCTTTATACTCCAGGCTCAGCCCTTGCGAGGCACACTGCGACACGCCCCGTTTCAGAGCCACGCAGCCGCGAGGTATCCCGCTCCAGTTGTGGAAAGCGTAAATCTGGTCGATTGCTTCCCTCTCAATGAGCCGCGAACTGGGGAAACCTCCAGCCCCGGTTTCTTCGGCCGGCTGAAAGATGAGATAAACGTCAGAGGGCACATCGCGCCCTTCCAACTCCAAAGCCAGTCCCGCCAGAGCCGAACTGTGCCCATCATGACCGCACTTGTGCGACACCCCAGGATTCTTAGAGGCGTAAGGCAAATCCATATCTTCTGGAATGGGCAGTGCATCGTAATCTGCACGAAAACCGATGGAGGGCTGAGCGGGATCCGTTCCCGGAACCTTGACCCAAAACCAACTGCCTTCATCATGAATGACAAAGGAGGTATGTTCGGCTAAAAAGCTCATCAACCTGCGCTTAGTTTCAACTTCTTGCCCGGAGATTTCGGGGTGAGCATGCAGCTCATGGCGCAGCTCTGTCACCAGTTTCAAGTTGTTTTTCTGCATCGTTCTAAGGTTCCTCTTGTCCGCTAACACGCTCAGCCACGGTATTGATTGGCGAGCCTCACTGCTAGTTTAGTCAGGATAAGCTGCGAAGTTGCGGTTCTGGGAAAGTTATCCCAATCCTGCGATAGAGAGCAGGAGTTCGTGAAGTGCTTGGGCTGATTCTTCGTCACGACAAATAATCAGGACGGTGTTGTCCCCCGCTATCGTGCCCAGGACTCCATCAAGGTTTTCCTTGTCGACTATGGACGCCAGAGGGGAGGCCGCCGCCGGGTGGGTGCGCAAAATGACTTGATTGCAAACACAGGTTGATTTCAGCAAAAACTGTTTCACCCAATAGTCCAGACTGCCGTTTAGCGGTTTCGCGCCCTCCGCCGCGCCCTCGGTGGGAACCAGGGAATAATGCAGGTTTCCGTCACGGTCACGAATTTTTGTGGCTGATAGTTCTTCCAAATCTCGCGAGAGAGTGGCCTGCGTCACGTTGAAGCCCAGGACGTTGAGGTGATTCTGCAAAGCCCGTTGGGAGCGAATCACGTTTTCTTGCAGCAGCCGGGAAATCACGGCGTGACGGGTCGCTTTCGAGGGGACGACTCGGGGCAAAGTGTCGTCGGTCATAGGCAAATCAACCCCCAATAAAACTGGAACTCGCTCTCTGTAACCTCTAACCTACACCGTGTTGGTGGGGTTCTCTAGTTGGGTGGGTGTTTAAACGGGTTTCGCCCCCCAGGGGTGGGGGGCGAAAC
>NZ_CFKZQR010000068.1:0-5236 GCF_985070215.1 Mobiluncus sp.
AGCTACCCGGCTATTCTCCCCTTTTAGGCACAACCCAGCTAGTACCCCCCTGATTCCCCCGGCCAGTTATCCCCGGAATTTCGGGGCGGTTGCACGAGTGACCGATTTCAACCCGGATTCTGGGTTATTGGCACGCTCTGGCTACATAAATCCGCAGTAAACGCGATTGGTCCTGGGAGCATTGGCGCTGGGTGCAGTGAAATCGGTCGTTCGTGCCACACAGGCCGGGTCCGGGCGTCTATCCCGTACCCGCGAATCCCCGCAACACCCTCTTGCCCGCGATAGCCAATACGGTCGGGTTCGCAATACCGAAATAATACTCTTGTGTTATATAACGCAGAGGTTATATAATTGTGTTGTGTGGGAAATCGAAGTGAGCCTGATTGAAAAATGGCTGCTCGGGCTGTCATCCCCAGACTACGATTTGGTTTTGGCGGCGCTGGAAATCCTTGAATCCGAGGGGCCAACTCTAGGCAGGCCTCTGGTGGATTCAATCGCACATTCACAAATTAAGAATCTCAAAGAACTGCGTCCCGGTTCCTCCGGTCGGACGGAGATCCGGATTCTGTTCGTGTTTGATCCCTCGCGCAAGGCGGTCATGCTGGTCGCCGGGGACAAATCTGGCAGTTGGAATGAATGGTATAAGCGAAATATTCCTTTGGCTCAGCGCCGGTATCGGGACTATTTGAATCAGCAAAAAGACGTGAGGTGAGAGCGATGACAACTCTGGATGAATTGAAAGCGAAGCGGCAACCGGACCGGGAGGCTGTGGAAGCGCACAAACAGCGGATGCTGGCGCAGACGCGCGCTTACCGTTTGCGCGAGCTGCGCGAGGAAAACGCCATGACGCAAGCTCAGCTGGCGCAGAAGCTCGAAGTTAACCAGGCCCGGGTTTCCTCCATCGAGCGGGGGAACCTGGCTCAGACCCAGGTCAGCACGTTGCAGCGTTATGTCGCCGCTTTGGGCGGCAAACTCCAGCTCATCGCTCAGTTCGGAGACGAGTCCGTGCGGATAGCCTGAGCTCGGTGGCATCACACCGAGCCGTTTAAATAGGTTTTATTCCGGGTTATCCGAGGAATTTAGGGGCTGTTTGATACCGGGTTTCGGGGCTTGCGTGGATTATAGGGGGAGAATAGCCGGGTAGCTGCCAATAATGGCAGCTACCCGGCTATTCTCCCCTTTTAGGCACACCCCAGCTAGTACCCCCCTGATTTCCCCGGCCAGCCCCAAAACCTCGCGCGCACGGGGCGAATCGGTAAGATAAAAACGTAAGGGATAAAACGGCTCAGGGGAGGCCCGGTGCACAACAAGCAAACAATGACCGCGAGGGTCGCGCTGGCAACGCTGGTGGCAATGACCTCTATCGGACTGGCGGCGTGTTCCAGCCCCGCGACCTCAAACCAAAGCCTGAATAAACCCGGGACCTCGACCGATACCCTCATCAACGCGGCGGCGACGGAGCCGGAGCGATCCTTGATTCCGGCCGATTCCTCATATTCCGCAGGAGCCACGTACGCCACCCTGCTATTTTCCGGCTTGTCCTATCTGAACCCGGACGGAACCATTGCAAACGAGCTGGCCACCGCGGTGGTGCCGAACCCGGACTGCACGGAGTACGATATCCAGATTCGCTCGGGCGAAGTGTTTTCCGACGGCACCAAGCTGAAAGCCGACAATTTCATCCGGGCTTGGAACGACGCCGCCAAAGCCTCGAATCGGCGCCGGAAAGCGGGGCTGTTTGAGCCTATCGAGGGCTTTTCCGCCACGGCGAACCAAGACTTGACCGGCCTGCAGCGCCTGAGCGACACGCACTTCAAAGTCCACCTGACCCAGCCGACCTGCGATTTTCCGATGCGTTTGACCGACCCGGCGTTTGTGCCGCTGCCGGATTCCGCATTTGACGCGGCGGGCAACGTGACATCGGGATTCGGGGAAAACCCCTACGGCTATGGGCCATACATGCTGGCGCGGGAGGGCGCTTGGGAACACGGCATTCAGCTGACTTTGGTGCCGAACGCGCGCTATCACGGGCCGCGCCAGGCCCAGAATGCCGGACTGGCTTTCAAGTTCTACCACGACCCGGACCAAGCCTACGAGGACCTGACCAGCGGCGCTTTGGACATTGACGAAGCCCTGCCGGACAGCGCGAAAGACAGCTTCACCGAACAGCTCGGCGACCGCACGCTCACCGTGTCCTCGGCGCACGTGAAGTTCCTGGCCATCCCCTCCAGCGGGCATTTCGCCCTCAATACCGACGAGGGCCGGTTGCGCCGCGCCGCCGTGTCCCAAGCCATCAACCGTGAGGACATCGTCAAACGTTTCTTTAACGGCACCAGGCAGGTCGCCACCGATTTCGTGACCCCCACGATTGCTGGTCACACCGCGAAACTTCCCGGCAGTGAGGTGCTGACCTACCGGCCGGATGTCGCCCGCAGTTTGTGGGACCAGGCGAACCAGATTTCGCCCTGGCCAGAAGGGGAAACCTTTACCATCGCCCGGCCCGATAACGGGTTGAATGCCTGGATCGACGTGGCTTTGGGGACCATCGGCTCGACTTTGGGGATTCGTACCGCGGGCAAGTCTTACCTCGATCAGCGCGCCATAGACATGGCCGTGACCCGCGGCGATATCGACTCGGCATTCCTGGTGGATTGGCAGTCGCCCTATCCGGGGATGCATTCCTACCTGCAGCCGTGTTTTGCCACCGGGGGGTATGCCAACAATGTCGGGTATTCCTCCCCGGATTTTGACGCGGTTCTCAACCACGCGCGCGGGGTGAGCGAGGACGTGGCGGCTAACCGCGAATATCAGCGCGCCGAGGCGATATTGCTGCGTGACCTGCCGGTTTTGCCGCTGTGGCACGCGAAGTCCCTGATTGGGTGGTCCCCGCAGGTCAAGGACGTGGAGCCGAATTGGCGGGGTAGCGTGCAGTATTGGAAAGTCGCCCAGAATTAGGCTCTGGCGTCCCGCCGAAAGGTGTCAAACAAGTGGCATAATCTTAGGCCAGGGGATAGACTAAAAGCTGACTAATCGTGACTTCAAGGAGGGACTCGGGCTATGGGCCGTGGCCGCCAGAAAGCTAAGCAGCAAAAGGTCGCACGCCGACTGAAATATGAGAGCCCGGAAATGGATCTCGAGGCGCTGCAGCGGGAACTATCAGGTAAGTCCGGTGAGGATTCGTGGGACGATGATCCCTACGCCAAATACGCTGAGCCCGATTACGACAAGTGGGCTGATTACGCTGATGATGACCAGGATGATGGCGGGGACGCCGCGTGAAGCCGGGGTTGCCCATCTTCGGTAATGCTGCAATGACCTGTTCCGCTGACTTGGCTCAACACGACTCTGACGATAAACCGCACGATGAGTGCGGTGTTTTTGGTGTCTGGGCACCGGGCGAGGACGTGGCCCGCCTGACCTATTTCGGGATTTACGCCCTGCAGCACCGCGGTCAGGAATCCGCCGGTATCGCCGCTTCGGACGGGTCCAAGATTTTGGTTTACAAGGACATGGGATTGGTTTCTCAGGTGTTCAAAGACCGGGACTTGGCTTCCCTGCAAGGTCACCTCGCGTTGGGTCACGTCCGCTATTCGACTGCCGGGATGTCCTCTTGGCAAAACGCCCAGCCCACCCTGGGTCCCACTGCTTTCGGCACTCTCGCGATGGCGCACAACGGGAACCTGGTGAACACGCGGGGCCTGCTGGAAGAGCTGTTGCCCGCGGAAGGGAAACCGGCCGGGAAACCCGCCGCCGGTGACCCTTCCGGGAAACCAGCTGCTTCCGCAACACCCGCCACCCGCCCTTTTGCGTCCCGAAAACTGGAGGAATCGGCTGCCCAAACCGTCGCTGACGTGAAAGAGCAAAAGGCTCACGGCCTGCAGGATTCCTCGTCAGACACGATGCTGCTGATGAAGCTCATTGAGTCCGTGTCCACCCAGGCTGTTTCGATTGGGGGCGAGCCGCCGCTGTTGAGCGTCATGCGGGAAATCCTGCCGAAGCTGGACGGCGCGTATTCCCTGGCGTTTATTGACGAAACCACGCTGTACGCGGCGCGCGATCCGCAGGGGATTCGGCCCCTGGTCATGGGACGGCTGTCAAACGGGTGGGTGGTCGCCTCTGAAACCGCGGCGCTGGACATTGTTGGTGCCTCGTTCGTGCGCGAAATCGCGCCCGGCGAGCTAATCGCTATCAACGAAAACGGGGTACATTCTGAGACTTTTGCCCAGGCCACGCCCGCGGGCTGCGTGTTTGAATACGTGTACTTGGCCCGCCCGGACACCACGATTGCGCGGCGCTCCATTGCCGCCGCGCGCCGTTCGATGGGGGCCGCCTTGGCTCGCGAACATCCGGTCGAGGCTGACCTGGTCATGGCGACCCCGGATTCCGGGACGCCGGCCGCCATCGGCTACGCCGAGGAATCCGGGATTCCGTTCGGGCAAGGCCTGGTGAAAAACGCCTACGTGGGCCGGACTTTCATCCAGCCGACCCAAGCCATGCGCCAGATGGGGATTCGCCTGAAGCTCAACCCGCTGCGTTCCGTCATTGAGGGCAAACGCCTGATTGTGGTCGATGATTCCATCGTCCGGGGCAACACGCAGCGAGCCGTCATCCAGATGCTGCGCGCGGCTGGCGCCGCCGAGGTGCACGTGCGGATTTCCAGCCCGCCGGTCATGTGGCCGTGCTACTACGGGATTGATTTCGCCACCCGCGCCGAGCTCATCGCCACCGGTATGGATATTCCCGAAATTTGCCGTTCTATCGGGGCGGATACCCTGGGCTACCTGTCCTACGAGTCCATGGTCGAGGCTACCGGCCAGCCCGAAAATGAGCTGTGCACCGCGTGTTTTTCCGGGCGTTACCCCACCCGTTTGGCGGACCTCGAGACCGCGGGAGCTCTCCCGCTGGGATTGACCTACTGCGGGGGAAAGGAGTGACCGGCATGAATACTGACTTGAGTTCAGAAGCGAATTCTGGCGGGTTTTCCGGGGAAGTTTCAGGGATTAATCCAGGCAAACATCGGGCCGATATTCCGGCCGAAAGTGCCGCCGGCTCGGCTAACGCCTACGCGCGCGCCGGAGTGGACACCCAGGCTGGCGACCGGGCGGTGGGGTTGATGAAGGCCGCGGTGCAAGCCACCCAAGGGCCGGAAGTTTTGGGCGGCACCGGCGGGTTTGCGGGCCCCCATGCTGTGACGGCCGCCGGGATAAAAGGCACTCGCCGCCCGCGGTTGGGGACC
>NZ_CFKZQR010000069.1:0-4950 GCF_985070215.1 Mobiluncus sp.
AACAGGTTGACCAGGAAAATCAGGGAAACAATCCAGGTCGCCATAAAGTAGGGCGCGCCGGTCAAACGGTAGGGCATCATGTTGAGGATACTTTGATAAGCGCCCAGAGCGGTGCCGCCAATCACGAACAGCAGCAGCAAACCGGGTTCGGTCAAGACGTCCTTGGTGTGTTGCAACAGGGCTTTCAACCCCGGCTCGGCCTTAGAGAAACCCTCTTGTTTGGGCAAAAGCAGCCACACCAGCACTGTCCCGACCACGCCGATGCACCCCAGGATAGTGATGGTCATGTCCCATCCCACCAGGTGAGACAGAAACCCGGAGAGAATTCGGCCCAACATACCGCCAATCGCGGTGCCGGCCACGTAAGAACCGGCCGCCTTGGGCAGCTCAGCTGAACAGATTTCCTCTGCCAAGTAAGCCGTGGCCACTGCGGGCAAACCCGCCAACGCCATGCCCTGCACAAAACGCCCGACCATCAAAAAGCCCCAGTTCGGGGTAAAACCTAAGATGATACCCAGAAGGGAAGCTGCGAACAGGGAAATCAAAATAATCGGACGGCGTCCCAGACGTTCCGAGGACGGCCCGATAAAGAACATCGAGATCGCCAACGCCAGGGTCGTCAGCGATAGAGCCAGCGAGGCCGTGACCGGGGGGATGGAGAAAAACTTCGAGATGTCCGGCAGCAGCACCTGCACCTCATAAATCTGGGCGAACGTCACGAAACCGGCTACGAACAGGGCAAACTTGATGCGCCGGTATTCCGGGTCGTGACTGGTGTAGCCGGTGAAAGCCGCTTGGGCGGCAGGGCGCAGCGCCGTCAGGGGCAGTTTCTCGACCGGAACAGGAATGCCGCCCGGTTCAGTGCGAGCGGCATCAATCATGGCAGGGTCGGGGGAAGCCAGGATACTGTCGGGCTGGCGAGGACCAGGAGCCTTAGAGTTGTGGACTGACGACATATGGCCAGTATATTCCTCAGCTGCGCGCTCGCTGACATCGCCGACATTCCGAAACCGCGCTCATCGAGCCACGCCGCTGGTGCGAGCTGGGGGCGCCGGGCAGCGTGCTTGAGGCGGGGTCTGCGTGGACTCGTGCGGGGCCAGAGGCTATTCGGTGTACAGCGGAGCGAGCCGCGCATAGAAACGCGACGAGAAATCCTCGAAATCCTGCGCTATGCCCTGAGCGGTATCCGTGGAATCCACCAGGGACAGCGCCAAAACTGCGTTGCCCACCGGGACGTAACACACGTCCAAAGTCTGGCTGACCCGATCCCGAGTAACGGTTTGGCGGTATCCGCTCGTACAAGTCACCACGGGGTCGTTCGCTTTGAGAGTCATCTTTACGGTGCCGGTCGGGGCGCTCACCGTCACTTCTTCGCAGTTCCTGATCATCGTGTCCAGGTCATTAATCATCGACCGCACGTCCTGCTCGGAAGGCGCCAGGAACACCTGAGCTGCCGCCTTTCCGTCAGGCGCTTGGGCCGCCAAGGAGGGCCAATGCAGCAGGGGAAGGTTGAAAGAATCGCGCATCATGGCTTGGCAGCCAGAACCGGCGGGATCAAACTTCAGCCCGGCCGGATTTCTCAGGTCGCGTACCTGATCCCCGGCCAGGTCAACCTGTTGGCGCAGCTGGGTGGATTCGTCCTCGTTGAACGGTGTGAGCGAGTGCCCCGCCAGTTTCAGATCGGCAAAAATGGCGGCCGTCGCACCGATGTCAGGAGAGCCGGGCGCCGGTTTCGCGTCAACTTTGCTTTGATCTGAGGCGCACCCGGTTAGGCTCAGCGTCACCAGGCCGGCCGCGGCAATCATCGAAATAAGCTGGTGTTTCATTGGGCACCTCCGGGGGTTTGTGTGGGGGGTTGCGTACTGGGCGGGGGAGTTCCGGGTGAAGAGTCCTCCGTCGGTGTGTCCGCCGGGAGTTCGACCGGCTGGCCGAGCCCGGAGGGCGAAACCGTCACGGAAACGTCCCCCTCAAGACTTGTGGGGTCGCCCGAAACGGCGGCAGGAGCGGAAACGTTCGGCGCGGCCTCAGTCGCCCGCCGTAGAACCATGTGGTCCTCGCGCACCGGCAGCAGCATCAGCAACCCGATTAGCAGTACCAAGCCAATCCCGAGGATGCCCCAGTATTGAGCCTGCTCGTGAATCGCCATCATCGGGCCGCCCGGACCCGTGGTCACGGACAGCAAAGCGGGTGGAATAAACGGGGTAAAGTGCTGGCCCAGGCTGATGAACAGGGTAAACATCAGGGGAGCCAGCCACGTCACCGAGCGACCCGTCGTCTGGTAGAGCCCAAACACCTCGCCCTCGTGACCCTCGGGAATGCGCCGCGCCAGGAAAGAACGGGAAGCCGACTGGGCTGGGCCGACCCACAGCGTCATGAACAGCCCGATCGTCCACATGATGATTTTGCCTTGAGCGTGCAGGGCGAAAACCCCCAAACAGCAGGCTACCAGCATGATGAGGGAGAAAATCATGACTTTCTTGGGGCCGATTTTATCGTCAAAGAATCCCATCAACGTTGTGGCGATACCGGCCGCAACATTGGCGACGACCGCGAAAATAATGACTTCCCCGGGAGAGAAACCAAAAGTCACCGCGGCGATGATGCCGCCGAACGTAAAAACGCCGGACAGCCCATCGCGGAAAATCGCGGAGGCAATCAGGAAATACAGCACGTTCGGGGCATTACGAAACAGCCAGGCGATAGTTTGGAACAGCTTTTTGTAGGAAGTGAAAATAGACTCGTGCGGCAGATTTTCGCTGCCCGGCACGACCCGCCCGCGCACGGTAAACAGCACCGGCACAAAGAAAATCAGCGACCATGCGGCCGCGACCAGCATCGCGACTCGCACCCCCATACCGTTTGAAGTGTCCAAGCCGGTGAAGTTATTTTCCGAGATGAACCCGAAATTCAGGAACATCAACAGGATAATTCCGCCGAAATACCCGCTGGCCCAGCCAATCCCGCTGATTTTTCCGATGTTGTCGGCGTTGGAAATCCGGGTCAGCATGGCGTAGTAGTTCACGGTGGCGAACTCGAAGAACATGGTCATCAACGCCAGCAGGCCCACGCCCAGCCACAGGAAGTTCGGGTGCGGCGCTACAAAGAACATCGCCGCCAGGCAAGCGATGATGATTGCCGAAAACACTCCCAGCCAGAACGTACCTTTGCCGCGCCGATCCGCGCGCTGCCCCGTGATAGGGGCAGTCAGCGCCACGATAATCCCCGCGATGGTCATGCCGGTTGAAACGGCCTGTGAGGAGGCCGTTTGGTTGCCAAAAGCGGCACCGGTCAGGTAGACCGTGAACACGAAAGTGGTCGCGACCGCGTTGACGGAGGCGCCGCCGGCGTCCCACATACACCACGTGAGTTTTTGAACGAATCCGCCTGATTTTGGCATTGTTTTCTCCTGTGAACTGGTTGGATTCTGTTTGTGGAGCTGCGGCTAAAACGGTCCCCCGGACCGTTTTTTAACGCCTACGCGCCCGGCCCGCGATGGCTCATGCGCTTCGCGCTGCCATCGCGCCCCCATGCACCACGTAAGTTTTTGAACGAATCCGCCTTGTTTTGGCATTGTTTCTCCCCTTTGATGACTTTACTGTTAACCTACCGGTTTTACGTTAGGGATTTGTTAAGTTCTCTCGTGTTATCTAGGGTGTTCGTTGCACAAGGGTGGGGACGTTAGTGGTGCGGGGAGTGCTGGAATGCGGCGAGGGCCAGGTCAGCGGGAGTGGTGATTTTGTAGGCTGAGCGATCGCCGTCTACGGTCACGACTGGCAGGCCCGCGGCTTCGTATAGTGCTGCATCATCGGAAAATGCCGTGGACTCGGTAAGCGATCGCTCGGCAAACCGCTGGTGTAGCGCTGCCAATTCGTGCAGGTAAAAGCCTTGTGGCGTCTGGACTGCTCGCAAAGTCGCGCGGTTTGGGGTGGCGGTGACAACCTCCACAGGCTCGTCGGGATGGGTCCGCGGAGCTACGACCTTGATTGTGTCGGTGACGGGCAGGGCGGGAACAACGGCCCGATGACCGTCCTGCAAAGCCGCCACCACGCGGTCAAACACTGCGGGGGGAGCGAAAGGTCGGGCCGCGTCATGAACCAGGACCAGGTCATCGTCTTGCACCGGGTCAACCATGTTAACCAACGTTTGGAGGGCCGCCGCCACCGAACCTTGTCGCGAAGAACCGCCGGGGACAACCGCAGTGGGGACATCACAACCGGAAACCACCGACTGAAAACGGTCGAGCTGCGCCGACGGCGCGCTGACAACCACAAAATCGCAGCTGGGCAGACCTTGTAAAGCCCACTCCAGCAACGGGCGACCCGCTACGGGAACCAGCGCTTTGGGCATATCGCAGCCGAGCCGAGTTCCTGACCCCGCCGCAGTCAGCACCACAAAAAGTCTCACCCTGCCAATTTACCCCCAAAATTTTCCCCTGGTTTCGGGGTGTGCGTGTCTTATAAGGGGAGAATAGCCGGGTAGCTGCCAATAATGGCAGCTACCCGGCTATTCTCCACCTTTATCCGCAACCCCGGCGAGTAGCCCCGGATTCTCGCGCCCGAAATCCGGTGTCTATGCCCCGGATTTCTGCCCTGTTTGGGAGTGAAACCCCCGTGGTTTTTCGGAATAGTTGCACTAACGACCGATTTCAACCCAGAATCTGGGCCATCATCGACTCCCGTTTTTTAAACCTGCAGGTTATAGAGATTCCAGCTGTGTCGAGACAGCATTGCGCACAGTGAAATCGGTCATTCGTGCAAAACAGACAGGATACAGGGGTTCATCGCGAGGGCGGTGGTGGAGGGGGGACCTCGAAGGAGCATATGGGTACTTGCAATCTCTGCGAGATTGCGTCCCCTGGCATGACACGGGTGTTCGTAGTTTTTCTTAGCGGCTTGCCCGCTTAGAAAAACAGAACGGGACCCCATTTCTGCGACTGAGAGGCATCCCCCC
>NZ_CFKZQR010000070.1:0-4844 GCF_985070215.1 Mobiluncus sp.
ACTGAAATCGCTTCAATTTGATCGCAAGCCGTTCACAGAGACTGCTCGTCCAAATCGTTCGTCGGTTCGTCCAGCAGCAGCAGGTTTCCGCCCTCTTTCAAGGTCAGAGCCAGGTTGAGGCGGTTGCGTTCCCCACCCGACAAGACGCCCGCGGGTTTCTGCTGGTCAGCGCCCTTGAACCCGAAAGCGGATACGTAGGCGCGCGACGGCATCTGGACCTTGCCGACCTCGATATAGTCAGCCCCGTCCGAGACGACCTCCCACAGCGTCTTGTCCGGGTCGATGCCCGCACGAGCCTGGTCGACATAAGAAATCTTCACGGTTTCCCCGATTTTCAGCTCGCCCCCGTCGAGGGGTTCCAACCCGACAATGGTCTTAAACAGGGTTGTTTTCCCTACCCCATTAGGCCCGATAACTCCCACGATGCCGTTTCGCGGCAAGCTAAAACTCAACCCGTCAATCAGGGTACGGTCCCCAAACCCTTTCTTGAGGTTGGTCGCCTCCAGCACCAACGTGCCCAATCGCGGCCCCGGCGGAATCTGGATTTCTTCAAAATCAAGTTTCCGAGACTTCTCGGCTTCCGCAGCCATCGCTTCATAAGCCTGCAAACGGGCCTTCGACTTGGCTTGACGCCCCTTAGCGGATTGGCGCACCCACTCCAGCTCTTCTTTCAACCGTTTTTGGAGTTTGGCGTCTTTACGCCCCTGAACTTCCAAACGTTCCTGTTTCTTTTCCAGGTAGGTGGAGTAGTTGCCCTCATAGGGGTACAGGTGGCCACGGTCGACCTCCGCAATCCACCCCGCCACGTGGTCCAGGAAATAACGGTCGTGGGTGACAGCAATGACTGCCCCCTTGTACTGGCTCAAATGTTGCTCCAGCCACAGCACCGACTCGGCGTCCAGGTGGTTGGTCGGCTCGTCTAGCAGCAGCAAGTCCGGAGCTTCCAGCAACAGCTTGCACAAGGCGACTCGGCGGCGCTCCCCTCCCGAGAGCGTTTTCACGTCCGCGTCTGCCGGTGGACAGCGCAGCGCGTCCATCGCCTGTTCCAACTGATTGTCCAGGTCCCAAGCATCAGCGGCATCGATGGCTTCTTGAAGCTGACCCATTTCTTCCATCAAGGCATCAAAATCCGCGTCCGGGTCGGCCATTTGGGCTGAAATCTCGTTGTATCGGTCCAGCTTGGCCTTGATTTCCCACACGCCTTCCTCGACGTTGCCCAACACGTCCTTGTCCTCGTTGAGCGGGGGCTCCTGCAGCAGGATACCGACCGAATACCCTGGGCTGAGGATAGCTTCACCGTTGCTGGGCTCGTCCAAACCAGCCATGATTTTCAGGATTGTCGACTTGCCGGCACCGTTGGGACCCACCATGCCAATCTTGGCTCCCGGCAGGAAAGCCATCGTTACGTCATCCAAAATGAGCTTATCGCCGACCTTCTTACGGGCCTTCAGCATTGAATAAATGTACTCTGACATGCAACTTCCTTACAGTTTCGATGAGCCGAGCAGCATCTGGCCCGGAGGTCTATTGGGGGTGGGGTCTAAAACCCGCACCCCCAATATGCTAACGGAAATCGCGAATCTTTTTCAGAACGGGATCCCATCAGCCCCCGCGCCGACCAAAGACTCCTCATCGGCGGCTTCGATTTCAACGTCTAGTTCGTCGAGAATTTCCACGCTCTCGACGAGGTCCGACTCCGTCTGCGCGAATTCCGCGCCCTTCACGGTATTCAGAGAGTCCGCGGAAATATCGAATTTGCTCGGTTTTGCACAGTTCTCATCACTGGCGATTTCCTTGGCATACTTGATGTTTATCGAAGTGGTGCGCACCAGGTCAACCCCAATATGGGTCAGGTGCAAAGCGAGTTCCGGCCGTTTTTCAACGACACCGGTCGTCTGGTCGGTATGTTCGTAAGTACCGGGAACTAAACGTCCCTGGGCAACGACCGGATCGCCCTTGTGCAGTGACTCCGCAACGTTGACGGCGAAAGTCCCCCAGGCTTTGCAGTTGAACCACGTGGTTTCCCCGCTGGTCCAGTTGCCACTGGCGTCACGATAACTGGCGTTGCAGGCCAGAGAGAACCGGACCCAGTGGGTGCCGGCGGAGGTCTGGCGCAAGACAGGAGTATTTCCCAAATACCCGCTTACTGTTACTGTCATGGAGCTCATTATTGTTTTCCTTTCCCGAACGCCCCTGCGCTCGTTACTGTCGATAGCTGCCAGATAGAACAGCTCTCAGTTCGAGGGTTTCGCAAAGACTCGAATGGTCCAAGACAAGATTTTTTTACCTGTGGATAACCCGTTTATTCACAGGGGCGAGAATGCCGGAAATAAGCTAAACTGGTCGAGTTAACAGATTTTTGGTTAACCGGCCAGCCTTCGTAGCTCAATGGATAGAGCAACGGCCTTCTAATCCGTAGGTTGTGGGTTCGAGTCCCACCGAGGGCGCTAGCGCGCACAAACGAAGCCAAAGGTGTATTTGCTGGGGAAGGCTAACCTTTTAAAGGAAAAAAATTACTAAAATGGGGTTCGTGACTATGGAAAACCTTGTAGGCCCCGGTTCCCCTTCATCACTGCGCGTAGCGAACCAAAAGCGCGTTTTAGCTGCCATTATCGATGCTGGGGGGATATCTCAGGCCGAGATCAGCCGCCGCACCGGCTTGGCTCCAGCAACCGTGTCTAACATCGTTCGCGAACTGACTGAAGCCGAGATTTTACGCCTGGCAGAAGCCGCTTCCGGCCGGCACGGCAACACGATTGCGTTTGCCCCTAATATTGGCTATGCCACGGGCGTGTCGCTGGAACGCGAACAGGTGCGGGTTGGAATTGTTACCCTGGATCACGAGATTGTAGACACGCGAGTGATACCACTACCGCCCGAAACTACCGCCAACATCAACAAGGAAATGGCGGTTGACCTGTTTGACTCGATGATGGCCGCCAAGGGGCTAAAAAATGCTCAGATTGTGGCTGGCTGCATCGTCGTTGCCGACGCGGTTCGTTCGGATGGCCGCTTGTCAAACTACACCGCCATGATTCCGGGGCTTAGCGGAATCAACCTGGAGGACATTGCCCAAGAGGTTTCTCCTTTCCCGATTCTGACTGAAAATGACGCGAATGCCGGTGCTTTGGCTGAGCACATGTGGGGAGCCGCGAAGGACGTCGATGATTTCGTCTATATTGAGGCCTCTTCCGGTATCGGCGCGGGCATCATGGCAGGAGGCAAAATCCTGTACGGAACCGGCGGGATTTCAGGCGAAATCGGGCACCTCCCGATTCCGAACCATCATGAGTTGTGCAAGTGCGGTGGCAGCGGTTGTCTGGAGATGACAGCCTCTGCCAGTGCGATTATGGCTTCGCTGCGCAGCCTGGGGATGCCGGTGCACACGTTGAATGACCTCTATCGACTCATCGAGGAAGGCGATGTGCGGGCTACTCGACGCATTCACGAAGCCGCCCGCGCTATCGGCTACGTACTGGCACAAGTGTGCAACATCTTAAACCCAAAGATGATTGTCATCGGTGGTGAGCTGTCCTATGCGGGCGAGGCTTTCTTAAACCAGGTTCGTGAGACCATTAACGAAATTGCCCTGCCCGATTGCGCAGCCGACGCCACCTTGCATTTGAGCGCCTTGGGTTCGTCCGCTCCTCTGCGCGGCGCCATGGCGAAAGCGGTTTCGATGGTGGATCTTGACGCGATTTTGCAACGATTCTTATCTGACGAAAGCAACTGAGCCTTAGGCTGGCGAGGGGAAAAATCGCCGCCAGATACGATTAATGAATGGGAGATAAGTACAGTATGGGAAACAAAAAAACCGACCCTATGGTGTGGATTGACTGCGAGATGACCGGGCTCGATTTGGACGTTGACGAGCTGATTGAGGTCGCCGTGATTGTCACCGACGCCGAACTGAACCCGCTAGATTCCGGTATTGATTTGCTGATTAAGCCCAGCGCTACCGCAATGAATCACATGGGGGAATTCGTACGCGAAATGCACACTAAGTCGGGACTGCTGGCCGAACTCGACGGCGGTTTGAGTGTGGAGGAAGCCGGCCGCCAAGTTTTGGAGTACGTGAAACGCTACGTCCCCGAACCCGGAAAAGCCCAGTTAGCAGGCAATTCAGTGCATTCTGATAAAGCGTTCCTGGCGAAACAGATGCCGGAACTCATCAACTGGCTGCACTACCGGATTATTGACGTGTCTACCTTGAAAGAGCTGGCGATGCGCTGGTATCCGAAGGTTTACGGTTTGGCTCCGGCAAAGACCGGCAATCACCGAGCTTTAGGCGATATCATCGATTCCTTGAACGAGTTGCGCTATTACCGTGCGGTGCTGATGCCGGCGGGCGAGGGCCCCCGTACGGAGGAACTGCAGGCCGCGGCCGCCCGGATTGTGCAGACTTCGCCTTTCAAGTAAACGGACGGTGTTTGCGCACAAGCGCGTTCGGTGAGGTTGCCGCCAAACTCGGTTTCCTCAGTGGGCGGGGCACGAGTTTCGCCTGGGCGCCAAAATCCGGTACGATAGTGAGGTTGCTTTTCGCAAGCGATGGTGGCTGTAGTTCAGTGGTAGAGCACCTGATTGTGGTTCAGGATGTCGCGAGTTCGAATCTCGTCAGCCACCCGACTGAGAGAGCGTCCAAGCCGAAAGCGAAGCTTTCGAGCTTGAGACGCGAACGAGGGAGGGTATGCAAGGCGAGCGGAGCAAGTCCTTGCTAATACCCAGACGCCGGTCAAGGCATGCGCCTTGACCGGCTTTTTCGTGCCTGCGCAGCAGGCAGGGCCTCTGTCAACAAGCGCGTCGTAAGCTTGCTTACGTAAGCAGCTTGTTGACAGAGGCGCGCC
>NZ_CFKZQR010000071.1:0-4840 GCF_985070215.1 Mobiluncus sp.
ATGGAGGGGGCGGGGGGGGGGGCGCACGCGGCAGCGCTGTCGGGGGCCCCCGCGAGCGCCGCCGATGATACCGTGCGCAGTGTCCTGGCCTCGACTTTGGGTCCCGACTACGTGCATACGGTCAGCGCCGAGCGCGTGACTCTGACGACGCTCAGTGGCCCCTACTCCACCTCGGACCTGGAAGTAATGGAGGTACGGGTGAAGGCTCCTATGCCGGTTATTGGCCTGTTCGGAGCGGGGGACTTGACCGCGGTGGGGCACGCGGTAATAGAGGAGGGGCCGTGAGGCGCGGGCATCATCGAATAGCATCGAGGTTGGTGCAGCGGCTGGCTCGTGAGGAATCCGGCGAGGCCACCTTGGAGTTTGTGGGCATCACCATGATGCTCCTGATACCGCTGGTGTACCTGATTTTGGCTTTCTTTCAGATCCAATCTGGTCTGTACGCGGCCGAGGCCGGAGCGGCCGGAGCAGCGCGTATCCTCACGTTGCATCCTGAAACGGGG
Organism: Mobiluncus sp.; assembly: GCF_985070215.1. Lineage (NCBI taxonomy): Bacteria > Bacillati > Actinomycetota > Actinomycetes > Actinomycetales > Actinomycetaceae > Mobiluncus > Mobiluncus sp. The sequence continues at coordinate 504 of NZ_CFKZQR010000071.1, forward strand.
GTTGATTCAGCCAGTTTGGCGGTGCAAATGGCTGCCGCTGACCAAGGGTTACCGGCGGGGCAGGCGCAGTACACTCTGGACTGCGTGACTGGACCGTGCCCCGCGCCGGGCTCGCGCGGTATCGTCCACGTTAGTGTGGAAGTCCCCCTACCGTTGGTGGGAACGATGCTGCAGGGTTCCTTTCCCGCTTCCTTGCCGCTGAGCGCGGATTATCCGATTCAGTGGGGCGAGCATGGGGCTTAGGAAATGGCACAAGGGCGGTGCGGTGCCGCATCAGTTTGCCGCCCGGTTCGACCGTCTCGGTGGTGAGGACGGTCGCATCATGCTGTTGGGATTGGCCGCTTGCGTGCTGCTCTGTGTGATTATCCTGATGAGCATGGCGCTGTCCGGGGTTTATCTGGAACAGCGGCGCTTGCAGCGTCTGGCAGACCAGACCGCATCGATGGCAGCTTCCAACATCGCGGATGCTGCCTACTATCAAAATGGCATTGTTGACGGAGTCCCCCTGGAAATCGAACCGGATCACGCCTCGGAACGCGCTGCCGAATACCTCTCAGGGGCGGCAATAGGCACGAACTCTGGTTTGCAGGGAATTGACCTGGTAGATGTCAACGTGGAATCGACCCGGGTACAGGTAACTTTGCAGGCCACCGGCAAAATTCCGCTGGTGGTTCCGCTCATCAGTTCCCTGACCCAGGTCGAACTCACAGCTACCGGGGCGGCTTCGCTAAAGGCCAGCTTCGGCTAGCCGCCCCACCTTCAGTCATGAGCCAGCGCCTCGACCGGCGTGACCCGCGCTGCTGCCCGCGCCGGACCAATCGAAGCCAACAGCGCCACCACGATGGTCAGCGCCGCGGCCGCGATAGCTAGCGGGGGTACCACAATAACTTGTGCGGAGGCCAGTTCCGTCACCGGCAGGGCGTTGATGCCGGCTATTGCGTAACCCAAACCGGCTAATACGCCTACGACCAGGGCCCCTAGTGCCGTCAGCAGTGCTTCGATGGCGAGCATTCCTTGCAAACGTCCCTTCGTCATGCCCAGGGCGCGCAGCATCCCATTTTCCCGTCGGCGTTCCATCACCGAGAGAGCCAAAGTGTTCGCCACTCCAACCAACGCAACCAACACCGATACTCCTAGCATCGCGAATGCGCCCCACATCAATCCTTGTGTTATTTGGGTAAACATGGCTCGGTCGGGTGCGGAACCGGTGATGTAGGCATCCTGCTCAGAGGCAGCTGGAATATCCGAAGCGAGCTGCTCAATGTCAGAAAAGCTGCAATCCGAGGAAATCCGCATCAGCAGCACGCGAGGTGCCAACACCGTGTCGTTGCGCCCAAGTTCCTGGTCGGTGTCGGTTTGTGCCGGACGGACGACCTGGGTGGAACTGGCCAGACCTGCCAAGTCCTGGGGGTTCAGGGACACGAAATCCAGGGGAGTTTTCTCAGCTGTGAGTTTCAGCACCTTATCCCCGCTCATGACGGCATAAGGGGTACCCACTTCCTTATCGCTCAACTGCGGGATTCCCACGTGGCCGGGCGCAATCACGGGAACCCGGCTGTGCGAAATGGCCGAGAAATCCTTAGATTCCAACAGAAGTTGCTGAAAATCCTCATCAGGCTCACAAGGCTCGTTCGTTCCGAGAATCACACAGCCGCCGTTTTCGTCTTGGGTCAGCTTTTCCGGCTGAGACAATAATTGCTGAGTTTTTTCGTACTCTCCCCAGGGGGAAATGCTTCCCAACAGCCCATTAACGGCGATGGTGCGTTCCAAACCGGAAGTGGCTTTCACGTTGGCGATGGTGGTTTGGCTCAACGGTTCGCCCTCCGAAACGAGCTGCAGGTCCACCGGCGTGTGTTCGTCGATGAGTTTTTTGCCGGTAGCGTCTACCGAGGCCGCCCCGACCAGCAGCAGTACCATCAAGGTAATACCCAATGTCAAGGCCGCGCCGGTAGCTCCGGTACGCCGCGGGTTACGCCCCGTATTCTCCGCCGCCAAACGCCACGTCACTGCTGCGGGGGAACTGAACACGCCCAAAGCGGAAGTCACGTAGGGCAAAACGATGGAAGTCAGCAGGACCAGCCCCAGGAAGGAAATCATTCCGGCAAACATCGCGGTCAGGAAGAAGTTGGAGGTGTAGGTATCCATGTCTCCCTGCTCAGAGACGCTCGTCATCAACTGATGATTCTTCAGGGTGGCGTAGATCATGGTGGTGGTGCCGCCAAAGAACAGAATGGAACCAAAAATGGCGCGAACCGTCCGGTGCTTGCGCCGCCGGCTGAGCTTGTCTTCCGTCGCTAGAGCCTCAATCGGGGTGACTTGGGCGACCCGGCGAGACGGAGAGAACCCAGCCAGGAAAGAAATCACGGTACCACAGAGGAATCCCGCCAGCAGGCTTTGCCAGTTCAAAACGGTGAAAGCCTGACCCCAGGTGTCAGCAAGGTTGGCAATCCGGCATGCAATGGCTGAAAAAATCACGCCTGCCAATACTCCGAGAACCGCGGAAATGGCGCCTACCAGTAATGTCTCGCGGGCCACTAGGGAACGGAGTTGACCGGAGGTGGCACCGACCGCTCGCAACAGGGCCAGTTGGCGCCGCCGGCGGGCAAACAGCACGTTGTAGGTTACTGACACGACAATAATGGCGGTAACGCCAGCGATGAGCGGGAACACCAAGGCCAACACGAGCAGGACATCTTCCCCGCCCATCATGGTATCCACGGCACGGTCCAAGTATTGATCCGCGGTGAACACCTCATAGTAATCCGCGTCAGGAATGTGGGAGATAAACTCTTTCAGTTCGGCTCTGGCTGCGTCTAGGTGTGTGGCACCGACCCCCGAAATCAGCACAATATTAGCCAAGTAATCGTCCCCAGCCCAGGCTTTCACCAGGGAATCGGAAATGTAGCTGGTGGGGAACGCGCCGGGACGGGCTTTATAGATACCGCTGACCTTGAGCGGCACCGTCTTGGTGTCATCGGTGGCAGAATCGTAGATTCCTGCGTTGATCGTATCTCCGACTTTGACCCCCAGGGTTTTCGCGTTGGATTGCTCGATACCGATTTCAGTTTCAGAGCTGGGGCGCTTTCCCTCCACGACCGAGCTGGGGTCGAACACGGAATCGGCCAGCCCTAATAGCGAGGCAGACACGGTTTTGCGATTTGCGGACAGTTCCACGCTCATGGCGGACCGAGTCAGGATTTTCCACTCGGGGTGGGCCTTATGGGCTTGGTCCGCGACCTTTTGCAGGTAGTCTGGTTCGGGATCCTCACCGTCGTAGGGAACTCCGTTGGGAGTCGAAACAATCAGGTCAGCACCGGTGGCTTCCTCCGTAAGGTTGCGGGCCAAAGTCATCTTGAGCCCCTCGGTCAACCCTAGGCAGGTCAACAGGAACGCTACGGCCAGGGCTATCGCCAAGGCGGTAGCGGCGTAGCTTTTCACGTTTTTGCGCAAGTCTGCGCGCAGAATTCCTTTCATCTCTCACGCCACCTTCGCGATGTCTGCGGGTTCGGGGTGATGCAAATCGTGCACAATCATCCCGTCACGGACGATTAAGACCCGGTCCCCGGTCGTGGCGGCGTGCTGGTCGTGGGTGACCATCACCACGGTTTGCCCGAAGTTATCGACTGCGGCGCGCAGTAGGTTCAGGACTTCAGCAGAAGACGCCGTGTCCAGGTTTCCGGTCGGCTCGTCAGCGACCAGCATGGCGGGGCGAGACAGTAGGGCTCGCGCGACCGCGACGCGCTGTACCTGGCCACCGGACAGTTCGTAAGGCTTGTGGTTCAGCCGGGTGGTGAGGTCCAGCCCGGTGACGATTTGGTCGAACCAGTGCCGATCTATCGGCTTATTCGCCAGGCGTAGCGGTAGCTCAATATTCGCCTGGGCGCTCAAGGTCGGAACCAGGTTAAACGACTGGAACACGAACCCTACGTTGTCGCGGCGCCACAGGGTCAGGGGCTTGTCTTTCAGTTTCGTGATGTCCACGCGGTTGACCGTGATGGAACCGGAACTGACCGCGTCCAAACCGGCTAGGACGTGCAGCAGCGTGGATTTACCGGAACCGGAGGGGCCCATGATGACCGTGAATTCGCGGGCGTTAATATCTACGTTGATCCCGCGCAACGCCTCGACTCGCGTGCCTTTTTCCCCGTAAACCTTGGTGACATCGTGTAGCACGGCGACCGGGACAGTCGGGATGTTCGTCTCCGTATTGGTCACAAGGGGGGAGGGGGACGTTTCGGAGTCGGCAGAGGCTGGTGGGGAGGGGGGCGTCACCGGGGGGAACGGGGTGTCGGCGGGGCTTCTGTTTTTTTATGCACTAGTACACCCCTTTTTCATTC
>NZ_CFKZQR010000072.1:0-4793 GCF_985070215.1 Mobiluncus sp.
CACGGCCTGGGCGGGGATCCCGGTTTCCCTCCCGGATCCCGGCCGAGCCCCGGAAACGGAACGAGCCTTAACTTCCAGGCGGCGCTGTTCGGGATTGAGCGGGGTAAACTCGACGTAAACCGAACCGGTCAAAGAATAATTTTGCTCGGTAGCGTAGGCGTTGGCGTCACGCACGAACTCTTGCAGCAAGGCTTCTTTACCCCACTGTTCGAATGCAGCATCAGTTTCAGGAGAAATGGAAATCTCAAAATGATTGGGTGCCACGGTGCGTTCACGAGACATCGGAGTGGCGCCCCGATCCATGGCTTGGCGGATAGCTTGAGTCACATCTATAGGCTTGTCAGGACCGGAACGATACACCTTGGATTTCATGCGGTCAAAGAACTCCAAAACCCCTCCTTCCGAGAATCGCCAACAGTTGAGACAGTCTGGGGCAATTCTAACGGCATAACTCGTGTAATTCGTTATTGAACTATGGGACCAGGGGTTTTAGCGGTGATCCGCAACCCGGGTAAAGAAGTCCCCGATGGCCTGCAAGACAATGACGATGATGCCAATAACAATTAGCGAAACCAGCAGGGTATCAGCTTGGTAGCGAGAGTAGCCGTAGTTAATGGCCAAAGAACCCAAGCCGCCCCCGCCAAAAGCCCCGGTAATCGCGGAATAACCGATGATGGTGATGACCAGCACAGTCGTGGATTGAATCAGGGCGGGAAGCGCCTCACGGACTTGCACGCCCCACATGATTTGGCTACGGCTGGCACCCATCATTTGCGCCGCCTCAATCTTGCCGGAATCCACACCCATAATGTTGGATTCGACCAGACGAGCAAAGAATGGCGTGGCCCCAACAATCAGCGGGACGCAGGCCGGTTGCCAGCCAATGGTGGTCCCCACCACCAGGCGCGTGAACGGGAGGATAAATACTGCCAAAATCAAGAACGGCAGGGAACGTCCGAGATTCACGATGAATCCCAAAATCCGGTTCACCGCCGCGTTGGGAGTCAAGCCAGTTTTCGCCGTGGAAACCAGGAACAACCCCACCGGTAGACCAAACAGTACTGTAAACAGAGTCGAGACGGCTGTCATCGCTAAGGTCTCAAGGGTGGCAGGAAGCATCTCTCGCGTGATGGCGGGGTTGTCAAACCAAGTCGGATCGCCAGGTCCAGCGGGCAGAATGGATTGCACTGATGTAGCAATAGAGTTCACCTGGTTTACTAAATCTGCGTTTTGTGACAGCAGGGTGGGCAGGAGTTCCAGCATTTTAGTTTTCCTCCTCCAAGTTCAAAGCCTCCAGAGGTCTGACGGTTGCATACACACCTTTGGAGCGCATCGCCGCAATCAGACCGTTCATGTTTTCAGCCGAAACTGCCAAAGCGAGCCGTCCGACCTGGGTGTTTCCTACAGTCTCAAATGTTCCGGCAGCAATATCCGCCCCCGCGGCGGCAACCATCGACATCACAGCAGAACCGGTAGGCTTGCCCGGATTCGAGTTAAAAGCAATGTCTACCAGCGCAGCCGGTTTGCCGTTCAGCACCGGTTTGCTCTTCACTTGTGGACGGGGAACCAGGTCAAGTGCTAAACGGCTTTCTGGCTCGGTTAATATGTCCTCAACCGTGCCGGTTTGGATAATCTTGCCGTGTTCCAGCAGGGTGACGGAATCACAAATTTCACGTACCACCGCCATCTCGTGCGTAATAATCACCACGGTTACCCCCAAACTTTCCGAAAGGTCACGAATCAGGTGCAGGACCTGACTGGTGGTTTCCTGATCCAGCGCCGAAGTCGGTTCATCACACAACAGGACCTGAGGACTGGTGGCCAGACCCCGAGCAATGCCAACCCGCTGCTTCTGACCTCCGGAAAGCTGCGACGGATAGGACGAGGCGCGGTCCTCTAAACCCACCAGCCGCAGCAACTCCATGACTTTTTCCTTACGGTTACCGTGCGGTACGCCAGCCAGATAGAGGGGATAGGCGACGTTTCCGGCCGCGGTGCGTGAATCCAGCAGGTTCGCGGCCTGGAACACCATCCCGATTTTGCGTCTCGCCTGGCGCAATTCCGCCTCGCTCAAGACGGTCATTTCTTGACCGTCAAGGGTGATGGAGCCAGTTGTGGGTTTTTCCAACGCCGTCAAGCAACGAATTAAGGTGGATTTGCCGGCCCCGGATTGTCCCACAATCCCGTGAATCGAACCTTTGGCAATCGTCAGGTCAATGTTGTCCAAGGCATGTACGGTTCCGCCCGCCGCGGACTTCACATGATAGATTTTGCTAACCCCGCTCAGGGTAATCATCGGCTCGCTTGTTTTCATCGCCTTAAACCTTACCGGATTTTGTTGTAATCCCCGCAATAGCGTCCGTCCGGGGCTGGTTAGCGGCAGCCCGGCCAGCCAGCCCGAGGCTTGCGGAACAAATTGTGGGCGTTAAATGAGTTTTCCCCGGTCCGCTGGATCGCAGCGGATTCCGGGGAACAGCGCGCCCGAAGGGACTCGAACCCCCAACCTTCTGATCCGTAGTCAGATGCTCTATCCATTGAGCTACGAGCGCTGAGGTCATTAAGTCTAGCCCTAACCTGCACGATTCCCCAAATCGGCACTCTCAGGGCAAAAAATCAAGAGAAATCTGGTTTCATTCAAAGCGATTCCAAGAGGTCAGTTTGTCGGCCTCGGTGATTTCACGCAATACCCGGCAGGGGTTGCCGATGGCCACGCAGTTATCGGGGATATCTTTGACGACGATACTGCCCGAACCAATGACCACGTTGCTGCCGATGCTCACCCCCGGCAGGACCTGCACAGCGGCGCCAATCCACACGTTGTCGCCCACGGTAATGCTGTGGCCGTACTCCAAACCTTGGTTACGCCGCTCAAAGTCAATCGGGTGACCCGCCGTGTGAAACCCGCAGTTCGGAGCAATGAACACATTGTCGCCGAAGGTAATCCGGGCGCAATCCAGCATCACCGTGTTGTGGTTAGCGTAAAAGTTTTCCCCGATTTCGATGTTGTAGCCGTAGTCACACCAAAACGGGGCGGTTATGGTGAAATTGCGCCCGGTTTTGCCCAAGAGTTCCCGCATTAGGCGGTACTGAGCGGCGTGGTCGGAAGGCCGGATTTGGTTGTATTCAAGGCACAAGTCTTTGGCGTGGTCCCTTTCGCTGCAAAGAGTGGGGTCTCGGTCTGCGTTATAGAGCATCTGGTTCAGCATTTTTTCTTTTTCAGATAAACTCACCAGAACTCCTTTGCGGTAGGCGGATAGATTGTCAGGCTGCCGTGGGGAACGATGCCGTACCTACAGTGTAGAGCACCCGCAGAACCGAAAACGAGACCACACCGGTCTTGGGAACTTTAGGGCAGGTCTGGAAAGAACACGCTGATAATGACCCGCAAAGCCCCGAAGGTGGCCAGGGCCAACGCCAGGTTGCGGGCCCACTGAGGCTTGACATACTTCTTAAGCAATCGCGAAATGACGGTGCCGACCAGGATAGCCACCAAGATAGCGGCAATTGTGGGGGCAGGTAGGGAAGTGAGCACGGCTCTTTGTCCGCCAAACCAGACTTTGCTGGTCACCACAATAATGTTGAAACACAGGAACAGTGGCTGCAAAGTGGCCGCGAACTCACGCTGAGACCATCGGGTAGTTTGAGAGTAGGCCGCCATGACCGGCCCGGACTGGGCCACCAGGGCGCTCATCATTCCCCCCAGGAAACCGAAAATCAGGGACCCCGAAAAAACTGGTATTGCCCGAAAACGCGGGGCAAAAATGGAAAAGAACACCATGGTCAGCATGATGATTCCCACAAAAATTGAGAAAACACGATCCGGCACAAACCGTAGTGCCACAACGGTAGCGAACAAAGCTGGCAAGGCACTGAGCATCAGCAAGCGGAAACGATACCAGTTAATATCTCGAAAACCGGTCACGAACAGCAGTAACGTGACTAAACCGCCGCAAATGTTTCCCCACAGAATCCCGTAGTGAGCCCCGGCTGCCACCACCAAAACCGGGACGGCAATCATGCCGAAACCCATCCCAGCCAAGCCTTGCACGCAGGTACCCAGCAAGACGATTGCAGTCAAGAGTACCAATTCCATTACTTCACTATATCGCCTCGCCGCGAGGCTCCCAGCATGGAATACGTCGCCAAACTGTGGGAAAGTGAGTCATTTGCGCAATGAATTGCGCAAAATCGCACAGTTATCAGGGTGTGGAACCCAGTCGGGACCCGCCTAGCGTCACCGGTTGGCGTTATCGCTATAGGCCTCTAGGTAGCGTTGATATTTCTGGGCGGTGATTTCGGCGTATTCTTCCTGCGGGACGATTTCCTCACCCACTGGCGGTTCGTAATCCTCTAAGGATAGAGTGCTATCCAGCAGATATGCTCCCCACAGGGCGGCTCCCATCATGGAATTTTGTTTCACCAGACAGGGAGTCAGGGTGTGTCCGAACACGTTAGCTGCTAACTGGGACCAGATGCTGGTGTGGAGGATTCCCCCCGAAATGAGGATGCGCTCGGGCTCTCCGTTCAGTTTGGTTACGGCGTCATAACACTGTTTAAGGTTGAACAAAACCCCTTCCAATACGGCCTGGTAAGTCAGCTTGAAATCGTGTTTCGAGGTCAGACCTAAGAAACCGCCCTTGCGCTTGTCGCCCCAGCCGGGGTTACGTTCCCCAAAAATGAAAGGCAGAAAGACCGGAGTATCAGCAGCGTAATCCATCCCCGCTTCGAGTTCATCGTAAGTGGTGGGGCGCAGCGACAAACCTTTAAACCAATCCACCGTATTGCAGGCACCC
>NZ_CFKZQR010000073.1:0-4738 GCF_985070215.1 Mobiluncus sp.
CACGCCACCCATGCCAGCAACCAGCGCCACCGAAGCAGCACCAATCACAAACTTCTTCTTCAAATTCATCTTCAAAAAAACCCTTCTTCTGGGTAATAAAGGGTGGGAAAAATCGAGGGTAAATCAGGTTGCGAACATGCAGAGAATCCTGGGCAGACACCGACTAGGACTGCAGGGCCACGGTGACTTTCAGGCCGATATTAGGCGGGTTTTGAGTAAATAGGGGAGGTTTTTTGAGGGGAATACCCCCTTGGGGGCGTGCCTAAAGGTGGAGAATAGCGGGGTAGCTGCCATTAGTGGCAGCTACAGCCCAAATCCCACCTTATAACCCCAAACCCCGAAGCATCCACGCACTCAGACCCTAAAACCCCGGGCGGCACGAACTGTAAAACCCGCCCTAAAAAGCCAGCAACTGGACACGCTCGCGTCCGGCGGCGCTCGCGAGTTTGCGGCTATTTTTCCAGGAAACTGTGCAGTTCCACGTCCGCACGGGCTTTCGCGTGGCGGGTGAGTTCCGGGGTGAATCCGGACTTTGCGTAGATTGCGTAGCGGGGCGTGCCGTGGTGTTTGACCAGTTTGCTGCGGGTTTCCAAGGTTTTCAGGACGTCGCTGCCGACGGGTTGGCCGACCCATTTCGCTTCGATAAACAGGGTCGTTTTGGCGCCCCCGGCGACCAGGTCGATTTCTTCGGATTGCCGGGTTTTCGGGTCGTTGCCCCACCAACGGGCGCGATTTTGGTACAGCTCTGGCAGTTTCCCGGCGGCGTTGTCCCGGTCGAAAAGGTCCGTGACGATCCGCTCGAACCCCAGCCCCATGAAACTGTTGAGTTCGGGGACAACGTTCGCCTCCAGGGCTGCTGACCCCGCCCCTAGCTCGATTGTCGACAGGTTGGGCTGGACGAATCGGTACCAAAACCGGAAACAGCCGTCTTGGATCCGGTAAATGGTTTGCCGTCCGCCCGTTTTCATCGCCACATTCCAGGGGGTTTGTTTGCTCACGATCCCCAGGTCTATCAAGGCATCCAGGTAGTTGGTGAGAGCCCCGGTCGGAATCCCGGTTTTCGTCGCAATCTGGTTATGTTTTGAGGCCCCGTCAGCAATCGCGCGCAGAATGGAGCTGTAGCGTTTCGGCTCGCGCAGCTCCTGTTTCAGCAGGTTGCCCGGTTCTTCCACCAGTCGGCCGCTGGGGTCAAAGAACAGTTTGGCCAGGTTGCGGGTAACGCTCTGACCGGTGTCGATAAAGTCCAGGTATTCCGCCACTCCACCCGTCGCGGCATAAAGTATCGCGGCGTCCGCGCGGGGCATCGGGGAGAGGAAATCCTCGGTATCCACAAAGTCGAAAGGCCGCAAACGTATCTGGCCGGTACGCCGCCCATAGAGAGGGCTTTTCGCGGAAAGCACCTGACGTTCCATGAAACTCATCGACGACCCGCACAGAATCAGGTGCAGCCCAGTCGCGGCCCACTGCGAATCGCAGAACTTTTGCAACAACGAAGAAATCGGCGGCCAACTCCCCGCCAAGTACGGGAACTCGTCGATTACCAGCACAAACGGCGTTCGGCGGGCCGTATCTGCCATGTCGGCAAACAGGTCCTCAAAAGAAGTATGGCGCGCCCGCGACCCCGCCAAGCCCGTCCCTGTCACGGCCTGGAACTGGGAAAACGCGCGAGAGAAACTGGCCAAGTTCGTCGCCTCGTCAGCCTCCAAAGCCATGAAATACACGGCCGGCTTGTCAGCGATATATTCCCTGATTAGCCGGGTTTTCCCGACCCGGCGCCGCCCGTAGACCACGGTGAACTCGAACCGGTTACTGGCCCAAGCCCGCTCCAACGCCTCTAGCTCGCGAACGCGCCCGATAAAACGCTGCATCACCCACCCCCGCTTGTGAAAACATGACCTACCGTAATGGTACCCGCCCCGGTGGCAATTAGCAATATCACAAACATGTATATCTAGATATTGTTAGCTGGCTATTGGGGTTGAACTGCGCGGAGAGTCAGGGTTGAGAGCGCCGGCTGGACTCACGCGGATAAAGGATTCTGGCAGGGACTAATGCCAAAGCAACGTCGGTACTCCACGCATGGGCAGGCTCACGCAAATTATCCAACCTAGGCATGTCAATACCTCACCAAAAGGGAAAGGTATTGACAACCAGCCGCTCTCACGTTATGCCACATCCCAACAGAGACGTGGGCGGTGGCTCTCTTCTGAGAAGAAAACCGCCGCCCACTGGAGGAAACCCGCGACTTTGACCTAGCCTTCCAGTTCCTTCACGCGAGCCTGAAGTTTCTGGATTTGATCCTCAAGCTCACGATTTTGGTCTGCCAGTTTCAGCTTGTCTTCCTCAGTCATTTGCTTTTGATCGTCAAGCATCTGGTTCTTCACCGCCTGGTACAAAGCCTCCCAAGCACTGGTGTTTTTACCGGTGTTATTAGGGAATGTCCCGTAATTGAACAGGGTTTTCACCAGAGATTGACCCATTTTTTCCCAATATTCCAAAGGAGGAAACACCCATTCAAGCTGATAAGGCTTTCCTTCCGCGGCATTATTGACGAGCAAAGCCCGAAATGCCCCGAAAACCGGCATGAGATACCCGGTCGGAATCTTGTAATCTGCATGAAGAGAGTTGAAATCTGTCTTGTAATTCCCTCTGCCTTCAATACCCCGAACCCCTCCAAAACGAGCTCTTCCGTTGTGATTCTCATCATAAAACTTAGGCATATCCACTTGAATCGCTTCATAGAGTTCCACCAACTCGGGAAGCAACTGGGACAAGCTCATGTAAATGTTCTGATCCGAATTTCCGTGGGCATCGTATTCAGCCTTGTAATCCTTGAAAACCATAGCCTTCCCCGAATACGCTGAAATTGGAAAACTGCTGTTATCAGGATACTTTTTTATGTTGAAAGTAAACATGAGTTTCAACAGATCAGAGACTGGAATGTCTTTGTCCTCATTGTCTTTATAGGCAACCTTTCCCGCAAAATCACATTCCTCAATAGCATCCTTTATTGGATTGAGGCGATTTTCGAGGTTGTACAAGGCAATATCGCTAACTTGCACCGAAGTATTGCGGGCATCCGAAATGTCTGCAACGCTCAGATCCTTTCCAACCAAAATCTCCATCATGACAAATTTGTCAATGTCGCTGGGGATTCCATCACGCCGCTCCAGAATCGCTCGGTACGTGTGTCCACCATCGAGCACTCCGAAACGCGAATTGTCAGAGTCAAACTCTACAGTCAAAATTGACTGTGTGTTATCAAACCTGACACCGCTCGCGATCATCACCATACCGCGGTTATAGACATCGAAGTTCGGGTCACTGCTCTCTACACTGTCAAGCAGCTTCCTCGCGGTAGCCGTCCGCATATTTGTTTCGCGGGGGTTTACCTCCGTCGGCAGGCCCTCAGGCACGTCGCGTAGGTTTACCAAGGCAATGTACCTGGTGATATCCATATCCTCTACAGGGGATTTGATCGTTCGAACCGCTGCCGTCCGGATCGGAAAACTGCGGTTAGTAGTGCTTTCAATATTCGTAATCATGATTTTTACCTTCTTCCTTTAGATTACGAAAGCCAACGTTCATCAGTCAGCTCGACGAGGGCGATTTGCTCTGTCTACTTAAACTATACTAGAAGGCATAATCCTAGTCAAGGACATTTGGAACCTTGGTTCCATATGGACGATTCCAGGACAGAGCAGAAGGGACTTTTTTGTTGAAATGGTGGGAAGAATCGAAGAATCAAATGTTCTGACAAATGTCGGGACCATTCTTTACAACTACCGGGCGGATCTCACAGATTTTCCCCGATCTCGTAAGGGCTTTATAGAGAGAGTGGAGCAACTGAACCTCCTGCGTAAAGGATGGATCTCAGAAAAATCGCTTGCCAACCTGGAAAACGGAAAAAATCTCCCCTCGATAGAGACCCTTTGCCAGCTGGCCATTGCGCTTCAGGTCGATAAGGTGACTCTATTCAAGGACATCTCAAAAGCACTAGGGTACAACTGAGCCGATGAAATCAGCTGTCTCAAAGCACCTTGGGGTCAAGCTCAAGAGTCGTACGGTTAGGGGCGGCGGTCCATGACCTTATGACCATAGCCCCAACAGACCCGGAAATAACCAGCAGCCAGCATCAACAGCCCAGTGTTCCTATCGGAATCACGTAAATCCCATCTGGGCGCTGGTAAGCGAAGTCTCCGACTCCGGTGAGGATTGCCAGGAAAGAGGGGGCGCGCATTTTGCTGGTGTCAATGAGCCCGGCGAGCCGTTTTAGCGTGGCCGCGCCGGTTTCGATGGCCGCGTCGCTTCCGAGCTTGATTTCAATCAACGCGTATCTGCCGTCATCTAGGTGGGCGATGGTGTCGCACTCCAAGCCATTTTTGTCTCGGTAGTGATAAAGGGTTCCGCCCAGTGCCTCAAGAGAGCTATTTAACGTGCCCGGGCTCATCGCCCGGGACTCGTAGGTATGTATATTTTGCCCGAACCTTTCCTTGGATTTACAGCATCCCTGAACTGTTTTAGGTAAAATGGCGTCATTTTGTTAGGCAACTTGGCTGGGATCGTGATTGAAGTAGCGAGTACCTGCGTGAGTCGAAGCGTTTGGTATGAAAAGTGGCGGTACCCGAGACGGTGGTAATTTTGTAGGTCATAGTGCGTGGATGCTTCGGTGTTGGGGATTATAGGGGGAGAATAGCCGGGTAGCTGCCATTATTGGCAGCTACCCGGCTATTCTCCC
>NZ_CFKZQR010000074.1:0-4536 GCF_985070215.1 Mobiluncus sp.
CCCACGCCGTTAACCCAACGGAAAAAGTTACGCAAACGCGTCCATAACCGGCCGCTCACGGCAGGCGCCAATCCGCCGGCTGACCGCCCTGGGCCACCAACAATTCATTGGCTCGTGAAAAGGGACGGGAACCAAAGAATCCTCGTGACGCTGATAGCGGGGAGGGATGAACCGATTCGAGGCACGGTACGCGGGGCATAAACTCTTTGGTCTTGCGCGCATCAGCACCCCACAAAATGGCGACCAGAGGCAGCCCTTGCGCAGCGTGATGTTTAGCGAGTTCCCGGATTGCGAACTCGGTAATAGCCTCCCAGCCTCGGCCTCGGTGGGAGGCAGGTTTCCCCGGTTGTACGGTCAAAGCTCGGTTTAGCAGCATGACTCCCTGATTTGCCCAGGGCCGCAAGTCTCCCGAAGTCGGCAGGGGCAGGCCTAAATCTTGGTGCAGTTCCTTAAAAATATTAACCAGCGAACGCGGAATTTCTGTACCGGGCATTACAGAAAATGATAGCCCCATGGCGTGACCGGGGGTTGGATAGGGGTCTTGGCCCACAATCAGGACCTTCACCTGCGCCAAAGGATACTGAAAGGCGTGAAATACATTCTCTCCAGCCGGAAAGTATCCCCGTCCCGCCGCCAGCTCAGCACGCAGGAAATCTCCCATGGCGTGAATCTGGTCCTCGACCGGAGCCATAGTTTGCGCCCAGTCCGGAGACATTATCCGTTCCAGTCCGCCCCGATTCTCCCCCGTATTCATGGCCACTCCCTACATGTCCAGAGCCAAATCGAGAATGGGAGCGCTGTGCGTGAGGGCTCCCACAGAGATATAGTCCACCCCGCAGGCGGCGGTCGCTGCCGCGTCACTCAGTGTCAAACCCCCGCTGGCCTCGGTTTTCACTCCGTGCGAGGCCGCGATTGCCACCGCTTTGGTCATAGTTTCCGGGCTCATATTATCCAGCAAAATCAGCCTAACCCCGAGATCCGTTGCCTCCCGAACCTGTTCCAAAGTGTCGCATTCGACTTCCAGGGGAATTTGGGGGGCATGCGCCCGCACCGCCTGCACCGCGGCCGCCAGCGAACCGGCTGCGGCGATGTGGTTGTCTTTAATGAGCGCCGCGTCCCCCAACCCCATCCGGTGATTTTCTCCGCCGCCGCAGCGCACCGCGTACTTTTGCAGCACGCGCATTCCGGGAATCGTTTTGCGGGTGTCACGCACCCGCGCTTTTGTACCTGTCGTTCCACTTTGACCGGAGGCGCCGGCAATAGCATCTACGTAAGCCGCCACCGCGGTCGCCACACCGCTGAGCTGACTGGCCAGGTTCAACAGGGTCCTCTCGGCGGTCAGCATAGTCCTGGCACCGGCAGTTATCTCTAAAATGACATCTCCTAGCTCAACCCGTGCCCCGTCCTGGTGTCGCATCGCGACCCGCGGTGTCGGGGCACCGGTCTTTTGCGCCAGCACGAAAGGTACCGCGGCGGCGATGGGAACCCCCGCCAGGCAACCCGGCGCGCGGGCGACCATCCGGGCTTGCACAGTGAGGGAGTCATCAAAAATGGCCTCCGTGGTGACGTCCGGCCCATAAGCCAAGTCTTCGTCCAAAGTCGCCTCAATAAAGTCCGTGACCTGGTGCGAATCCAACTTCGCGGCCGCTAAAGCGCTGGTGATTTCTGTGGGTAACATCATTTTTCTCTCCTTTTTCACGTCCGGCTTGCCCTGTGGGTTCACACCGGAGTCTCGCTGACTTCCAGTGAGGTTCCGTCTGGACCCAACTGCACGTCTAGATGCCGGCGCCATTCCTCGCGGCGGTGCGGGAAATCTGTTCGCCGGTGGGTGCCGCGGGATTCTTCTCTGGCCAAGGCCGGTGCCACTAGGGCTCGGGCTACCAGTGTGGCGTGGGGGGACAGATTCTCCAGCTCAGTCTGAGCCCGCTGCAAGCCGGCGCGATCGCGCAACACATAGACGTCGCGGCTCATGATTTCCTGGATTGTTTCCAGTACCGTGGGTTCAATGACCGCCGGCTGGGGAATCGTTGCCGGTTTCGCCACCGGACGGCATCGCAGTTGCGGCAGGTCCACTTCCGCCAGCTGCTTAGCGACTAAACTGCCCATGACCAGGGCTTCCGTCAGGGAGTTTGAGGCCAGGCGGTTTGCGCCCTGCACCCCGGTACACGCCACCTCCCCAATGGCATAGAGCCCTGCCACGTTCGTTTGCCCGCTCATGGTGGCCGCGATTCCGCCGCAATAGTAGTGGGCTCCGGGGCGGACCGGAATCGGCTCGGTAATGGGGTCCACCCCGCGGCTGGAAACCAGCTCATAGATGGTGGGAAACATTTCTTTCCATTTCTGAACTCCGAAACTGGTGGCATCCAAGTAGAGGTGATCCAAACCGTGAGCCACCATGTATTCCTGTTCCGCCGCCGAAACCACGTCACGCGGCGCCAGGTCCTCTTGGGGATGAACCCCGCGCATGACCCGGTTGCCCTGCCCGTCCACCAGGAAAGCGCCCTCCCCACGCACCGCTTCGGACACGAGTACCCCCCGGTCGCCCTTAACTTTAACGGGCGGTACAAAAATGGTGGGGTGGAACTGCATGAATTCGAGGTCGCGGCCGATGGCTCCGGCGCGCAGGGCTGCGGCCAAACCGACTCCGTTGACGACTTCGGGGTTTGTGGTCGCATTCCACAGCTGGCCGATTCCGCCGGTGGCGAGGATGACCGCAAAAGCGGAAACGACCCCGAATCCACGCCGGGAATCTCGCACCGTGGCACCACAGGCGCGGCCTTCTCCATCGACCAGGACATCGCACAACTCGCAGTCCTCCAGGACTTTCAGTTCACCTTGCCCGCCGGTGTTCCAGGTCGCGCCGTCCATAGCGGCGACATTTTTTGCCAGCGTAATCTCGATTTCATGGCCCGAAGCGTCCCCGTTGGAGTGCAGGATGCGCCGCGCGGAATGCCCCCCTTCCAGGTGCAGGTCGATTTCCCCGGCTGCGTTGCGGTCGAAGCGTGCTCCGATACGCATCATCCACTGCAGGGCTCGGGGGGCTTCCTGAACCAGGGTGCGTACTGCCGTCTGACTGCACAAGCCCGCCCCCGCCACGATGGTGTCTTCGTAGTGGGATTCGGGAGTGTCTTGCCGATCCCAAACCGCAGCCAACCCCCCTTGTGCCCAGTCAGTCGAGCTGGCGGTTAGGTCGCTTTTCGTCACCAGTACGCAATCGACCCCGGCAAAAACCAGGTTGATGACGGCGCTCAAGCCCGCCGCTCCGGATCCGACTACCAGAACCGGGGTCGTCATTGTCCAGTTGACATCCATGGGAGTGCGTTCCGGCGTCTAGTGCTGCTGGGATGAGGCGGTGTTGCCGATGGCAATCATGCGCTGCACGCTGGCTCGGGCGCGCGCGGCGATATCTTCGTCCACAAAGACTTCGTCGCGGCCGTTTTCCAAGCAGCTGACTAAGTTTTCCAAAGTGGTTTGGTTCATATACGGGCAAGCCGCCTGGGGCATGACCGGTTCAAAAGTGACCTCTGGATTGGCTTTGCGCAGCGGGTGGAGCATCCCGACCTCGGTGGCGACCAGCACTCGCGAACCTTTCGGGGCCTTTTTCGCCTCCGAGAGCATTCCGCCGGTCGAAAGCACCTTCACTCGTTCCGCACTGAGTTTGCCGGCCTCGATGAGGTCCACAGCTGCCTGCGTACCGCCGCATTCGGGGTGAATGTAGACATCCGCGTCCCCCGCGGCGAGGATTCCTTGCATCAAAATGTCGGGGGTCATTGCGGCGTGGACATGGCAGGCCCCGTCCCAGGTCACCAGGTTTTTCCGGCCGGTCACGCGCCGCACGTGCGTCCCCAGGTTGCGGTCGGGACAGAACAGAATCTCGGTTTGCGCCGGAATCGAGTTCACCACGTCAATAGCGTTGGCCGAGGTGCAGCACACATCGGTTTCTGCCTTCACCGCGGCGGTGGTGTTCACGTAACTGACCACGATCGCGCCGGGGTGGGCAGCTTTCCACTCCCGCAGCTGCTCGGCAGTAATGCAATCTGCCAGCGAACATCCCGCGGTGGCGTCAGGAATCAACACACGTTTTTGCGGGGAAAGAATCTTGGCGGTTTCCGCCATGAAGTGAACTCCGGCAAACACGATGGTGCCCTGCGGGGCTTCAGCAGCCAAACGTGACAAAGCCAGGGAATCCCCGGTGAAATCCGCCACGTCTTGAACTTCGCTAGATTGATAGTTATGCGCCAAGATTACGGCGTCTTTTTCCTGAGCCAGCTGGCGAATACGTTGTTGGAGGGCTTGAGTTTCTGTGGCGCTTCGAGTCATGGTGATAGCTTTCCTTCCTCAAGTTTCCCGAATAGCTGGCCGGGCACGGCTCCCGAAAAATTCGAGTCACTTTCGTATTAACATTGCTTCCGATTATAGAACCCTTTAAAACCGGCTTTTTCACCAGGGTGGGTGACGGAAAAAAGAACTGGCTTTGTCGCGCGGGCGAATTTATGGGAAAATCGGAACACCGCCACTTTAGCTCAGTTGGTAGAG
>NZ_CFKZQR010000075.1:0-4512 GCF_985070215.1 Mobiluncus sp.
GCCCTCCCCCTTCCGCCTCTCGCAAGCGCCCCCGAGCGAACACCCCGCATCTAGCAACCAAACCCCCAGAAGCACCGAAAATCCAGGGATTGCCGACCCGGAGAATCAAGAGATACTCGCTGGGTTGCGGATAATATAATCCACACACACCCCGAAACCCTGTAACAAACAGCCCCGAATTCCTCGGATAACCCACAATAAAACCTATTTAAACGGCTCGGTGTGCCATATATGGCACACCGAAGCGAATTAATAGGATTAACGCCCGGGTTTAACCGGTTTAGGGCCGGTTGGAAAACCCACTAAGATTGAAGCATGGCTTTAACTATCGGTATCGCGGGACTCCCCAATGTCGGCAAATCCACTATTTTCAACGCCCTAACTCGGGCGAACGTGCTAGCAGCGAACTATCCTTTCGCCACTATTGACCCCAATGTCGGCGTGGTTCCACTACCCGACCCGCGGCTACAAGTCCTGTCAGATATGTTCCACTCGGAAAAGATTGTGCCCGCGACCGTGTCATTCGTAGACATAGCCGGCATCGTCAAGGGTGCCTCCCAGGGCGAAGGCTTGGGCAACAAGTTCCTGGCCAACATTCGCGAAGCCGACGCGATTTGCCAAGTCACCCGCGCTTTTACCGATCCTGACGTGGTTCACGTAGAGGGCAAAATCGACCCAGCCTCCGACATTGAGACGATTTCTACCGAGCTAATTCTGGCTGACCTGCAGACTCTCGAAAACACGATTCCCCGCCTACGCAAAGAAGTCAGCGGCAAGAAAACTCCGAAAGAAGTCCTGGCGGAAGCGGAAAAATGCGAGGAATACCTCAACGCTGGCACGGTCCTCTCTAAGGAAATCGCGTCGGGAAACCTGGATCGCGGCATCGTCAAAACTTTCCAACTCATGACTTCGAAACCTTTTATTTACGTATTTAATATGGACTCCGACGGTTTGGCGGACAAGGCTAAACAGGCTGAACTAGCTGCACTGGTCGCCCCGGCCGAAGCGATTTTCCTGGACGGGGCTTTTGAAGCGGAACTGGTGGAACTTGATGCCGAGGATGCCCACGAGATGCTGGCGGACGCCGGAATCGAAGAATCTGGCCTGGACAAACTGGCGCGCGTTGGCTTTGACACGCTGGGTCTGCAAACGTTCCTGACCGCCGGGGTGAAAGAATCTCGCGCCTGGACCATTCATCAGGGCGACACCGCCCCGCAGGCGGCCGGCGTGATTCACACCGACTTTGAACGCGGTTTCATCAAGGCCGACGTGATTTCTTACGATGAACTGGTGGAAATCGGCGACATTCATAAGGCTCGTGAACTGGGCAAAGTCCGCCAGGAGGGCAAGGACTACGTGATGGCCGACGGCGACGTAGTCGAATTCAAGTTCAACGTCTAGTTCTCGCGGGCAACTTCGCGGACAACAGCGCACACCTCATCAAGGAAGGGCACTGCTAGCTTCTCGGTTTACCAGCCAAACTGCGTGCAAATCCCGGCTCTTACTGCGGAACAGGGAAGTATCGAACACGGGTACACAGCAAGACGCACAAAATATCCTTTAGCCCACGAGTGAGGGGCGGAGGGTGTTCCTAATTTGTGATTAAAACGGGGTTGCTGGTTACGTCAGCCAGAAACCCCAATCTAATCACCGATTTCATACCACGCGGCGCGGGCCTAGTCCTAGCGAGCCTAGTCCTCTATCACGATGGCGTGAGCTGTCTCCCGGTCGATACGGCCGAAGTTATAGAACGCGGCACAGGCTCCTTCGGGGGAAACCATGCAGGTCCCGATGGGTTTCTCGGGCGAACATGCGGTGCCGAACACTTTGCATTCCCACGGTTTAATCCGCCCGGTCAACACGGAACCGCATTCGCAGGCCGGCGGGTCAGGCACCCGCTGGCCAGGGACGTCAAACAGCCGCTCGGCGTCCCAGGCTGCGAACTCCTCAGAAATCCCCATGCCGGAATACGGCATCCACCCCAAGCCGCGCCACTCGAACGTGTCGCGGGTAGCAAACACGCGATCCAGCAACCGCAAAGCGGCCGGATTCCCACCATCGCGCACGACCCGAGAATACTGGTTTTCCACCCGAGCCTCGCCGCGGTCTACCGCCCCGCTGGTGTACTGGTCGATGAGCATCGCCACGGACTGCAAAATATCCAACGGCTCGAAACCAGTCACGACCACGGGTTTGTTGTATTCCTCGGGCAGGAATTTGAACGCGTCAGAGCCCACCACGGTACCAACGTGACCCGGCCCGATAAATCCGTCAATTCGGGTTTCATCAGCACCAACAATAGCTCGCAAGGGCGGCTCAATTTTGACGTGGTTGGAAAACACGGAAAAGTTCCGCACCTGCTGTTTCTGAGCCGCCACCAGGGTCACCGCCGTGGAAGGCGCGGTCGTTTCAAACCCGATAGCAAAGAAAACGACCTGTTTATCCGGGTTTTCTTTGGCAATTTTCAGGGCATCCAACGGGGAATACACGAACCGCACATCACAACCGCGCGCGCGAGCCTGCAACAAGGACTCTTTTGAACCGGGAACCCGCATCATGTCCCCGAAAGTCGTCAAAATCACGTCCGGCTGATTCGCCAGCCACAGTGCGTCGTCCACTCGTCCCATCGGAATAACGCAGACCGGGCAGCCGGGACCGTGGATAAACTGGACGTTTTCCGGCAGCAAATGCTCCAACCCGTGACGGTAAATCGTGTGGGTGTGGCCTCCGCAAATCTCCATAAACGCCAGCGGGCGTTCAAAATGGGCGGCCTCGGCATTGATGCGCCCGACCAGTTTCCGGGCGAACTCGGGGTCGCGAAATTCGTCAACGTACTTCATCTCGTGATTGCTCTCTTCTCGACAGATTCCTCGACAGACTTCCGTGCAGGCGTTGGGAACAGGGTGCCCTAGTCCACCGAAGTCGTCTTAAACTGTTCCAGTTCACTCTCAAACTGGCCCAGTTTTTTAATTTGATCCAGAGTGGTGGCGGCTTCCGCAGCGTCAATCTTGGACATGGCGAAACCAACGTGCACCAGCACCCAATCGCCGATCTTAACGTCCTCTTCCATCAGCAAATCCGTGGAAATCATGCGTTCCACCCCGGACAGGGACACTTTCGCCCGTCCGCTTTCCGCCTCGTCAAATGCCACAATCTCGGCAGGCACTCCCAAACACATAGGCTGTCCCCTTTCAATCTACCTTTCCAGGTTACTTGCATTTTCCCAGTCCGTCCAAAAGATGAAAAGGCGAGTCGTTTGTGCGATTATCAATGTGTGGATCCGAAAAACCGCCTGAATACAGATGAAGTGCAAGTGAACTCGAATATCGCGCGGGTACGCCGCCGCGGAATGCAGCTGAAAGACGACTACGTGACGCTTTCTCACGGGGCAGGGGGCAAGGCTTCAGCAGCCCTGGTCGAGCAGGTGTTCGTTACCGGGTACGGCAACGAAGTCCTCGAGGAACTGACTGACGCCGGGGTGCTTCCCCTAGCCGAACTGCTCACGGGTTTGACCGGGGAGGGCACAAGCCCGGTGGGCGGCAAACTCGCGATGTCTACCGATTCCTATGTGGTCAATCCGCTGGTTTTCCCCGGTGGCTCCATCGGGGAACTGGCGGTGAACGGGACAGTCAACGATTTGGCGGTCAGCGGGGCTATTCCGAAAGTCATCAGCGCCGGTTTCATCCTGGAAGAAGGGCTGCCCATCGCGGATTTGCGCCGGGAAGTCCAGGCGATGCACGACGCTGCCGAGGCAGCGGGGGTGCGGATTATCACTGGCGACACCAAAGTCGTGCCCCAGGGTAGCGGCGACAAGCTGTTCATCAACACGGCCGGAGTCGGAATTGTACCGGCCGGCAGGGAACTGGGCGCCAGCAAAGTACAGCGCGGGGACCGCCTGATTGTATCCGGCGCGATTGCTGACCATGGTATGTCGGTCATGATGGCGCGGGGTGACCTGGCCATTCAGGCCCCCATCAAATCCGATACCAGGGCGGTCAATCACCTGGTCGAAGCCCTAATCGAGGCGGTTCCGGAGACCCGCTGGATGCGTGACGCAACCCGCGGCGGCTTGGGAACCGTGTTGAACGAACTGGCGATTGCGACCGGATGGGGTATCGCCGTCGAGGACGAGGCCGTGCCGGTGCACGAGATGACTCGCGGAGCCTGCGACATGTTGGGCATTGACCCGATTTATGTCGCCAATGAGGGCATGTTTGTGGCGGTGGTTCCGGCTGATCAGGCCGATGCGGCCGTGGCAGCGCTGCGGAAACTGCCCGGCGGCGAGGAAGCGGCGAATATCGGCCGGGTTGTGGCCAAACCGGAGTCCTCGGTCGTGATGGTAACCGCGTTTTCCGGCACCCGCATGATAGATATGCTGGTCGGTGACCCGCTGCCGCGGATTTGCTGACCCAAAACAACCGCGAGAATCCCGGGTTACCCGACAGAATTGTACTTATAGGGGGAGAATAGCCGGGTAGCTGCCATTATTGGCAGCTACCCGGCTATTCTCCC
>NZ_CFKZQR010000076.1:0-4092 GCF_985070215.1 Mobiluncus sp.
TGTGGCGCCGTCATGCATTGCCAGGTGCCTGGCCCCGAATTCCGCAAGAATTCGAGGCGGTACAGGAGCTTTCGGCGCAAATTTTCGCCGAAGTTGCGGCAGTTGCCCCCATCCTTAGCCAAGTCACCACTCCGGAAGGGACGAAACCAGAGGAAGTGCCGCTGGCCGACCTTTTGAATTTAGTAAAGTCCCTCGATGAAACTACTGACCAGGCCTTACGCCTGCCCCTGCAGGTACAGCTGCTAAAGGAATTGAAAGAGTCCGGGTTGGGTCCGCTTCTCGATGATTTGCGGGCCCGGCGAGTACCCGCTGAGTTAGCTCTGGCAGAACTGGATTTGGCTTGGTGGTCAGCCATTTTGCTAAAAATTATGCATAGCGACCCGGTCTTGGCCGGTATTGACGGGGCCGCCATGCACGAGTTGGCGGATACCTTACGTTCCCTAGATTTGGCACAAATCGAATCGCTACCTTACCCCGTGGCGCGAGCCATGCACGAGCTCGCGAACCAAGCGCGCCAGGGGCAGGCTCCCGCCGCCGCAGCTTTGCAATCTGTGTTAGAGATTGGCGATATGGGGGCGCTGTCCGACTTCCAAAGTTTTGCCCCGCTCATCCGTCAGCTGTGCCCGGTCTGGGCACTTTCGCCCTACCTGCTGGCCCAGATTTATGGAAATTCCACAATTGAAGTCCTGGTGCTGGATCATTTGGATTTTATGAGCTTGTCTCAAGTGATTCCGCTCATTGCGCGAGCCAAGCAGCTGGTAGTACTCGGTGATTCTCGGCGAGGGTGGACTGGATTTACCCAGGTTGCAGCGAAGGTTTTGCCGGTCGTTTCTCTGCGTTCGGATTTGGGTGAGCTTTCCGAGCAGGTCGCGCTGTTCCTGGCCAGTCACGGTTACGGTGAGTCCGTGGCGCCTGTGCCGTCCCCACGTCCGGCTTCTTTGGTGAAACTCCACGTGGTAACCGGTTCAGAGTCTCCTTTGGCGCGGGATGGGTCGCCGGTCATCTCTCGGGTCGAAATTTCCCGCGTGGTGGAGTTGATTTTGGATCACGCCCTGAATCGGGCCTCTCAGTCCCTGGCGGTAGTCTGCTTGAACCCCGGGGCCGTCGCGCGGATTCGTTCCGCCCTGAACGATGCCTTGGCAAAAGTGCCGCAGGCTCAGGATTTCTTCCAGAGCGGGAGGGAACCTTTCGTGGTGGTCGATTCTGCCACGGCTGGCGGGCTGCGCCGTGACGTGGTCATTATGAGTTTGGGTATGTCCAAGACGCCGCACGGGCGGGTCCAGTTGAACTTTGGTCCGGTTTCCGGTCCTTCCGGGGTCGCGCACGTGGTTAGCTGTCTGGAAGTCGTGCGCCAAAGGCTCGAAATTGTCAGCGCGTTTAGAGCCAATGAAGTCGATACGTCCAAACTTAGCGAGCCGGGGGCTCGAATGCTGGTGGATTTGCTGGACTCCGCTGACAACCCCGAAGGCATGGAGCGGGCTTTAACTACTCCGGAATCTTTCGAATCGGAGCCGGATCGTCTCCTGGTGGATTTAGCGGAACGTCTGTGGCGAGCGGGACTGACGGTGGTTCCTCGTTTCGGATTGAAAGACGGTATTCAGATTCCCCTGGCCATCGGATCCGCCGAGCTACCCAGTGAACTGCTGGTGGCGGTGCTAACCGATGACGATACTTACGTGAGAGAACCTTCTTTGCGTAGGCGGGAAAGGCTGTGGCCTGCCCGCCTGGAAGCGGCCGGTTGGACAGTCATTACCTGTTACACCATGGAAGTTTTTGCCAACCCGGCGGCACAGGCGGCAAAAGTTCGTCACGCGGTGGAAACAACTTTGGCTAGACGAAAAGATGCCCTTTCGGTTCCTCTCATCGCGGCTCCTCAAATTGAAGTTACGGAAGAACCGAATAGTCCAAATCCTGTACTGAATGGTACAGAAATGTCTTCATCGACAGCCACTGCGGTGCAGAAACCTGAGGAAACTCCTGCTGAGGGCTCCGTCAAGACTGCCCCTGAAAGTGAGGCCTTTGCGGAACGTCCCGTTGCCCCGAACCTTCGCGTAGTCGGCGCCACTCGCAGCCCGCGTCCCCCGGTCGCTAAAGGGTTGCCCCTGGCAGCTTATGGAGATGACCAGTTGGACGAGTTGCTGGAGTGGATTCAATCCGACGGGGTGGCACGCAGCGAGGACCAGCAGGTGCAAGAACTGCGGGAGACCTTAGAGTTATCGCGCCGCGGTGCCCAAGTCGACGCCGTGCTGCGCCACGTGGTACGGCGGCGCAACGCTGCCTTGTGAGGAGAACGATGGAACAGAACAAACCTACTCCACGCGACATTTTTGCCACTCAAAAGGCTCAGCCCGAACCGAGACGGGAACGCCAGCGAATTCGCCGTCACCGTAGGGCCACCTATATCTCCCAGCAAGACGAGGGCAAAGACAACCCCTTTGCCGTTCCCGGCGGCGGAAGCCTCGAGGCGCCTCCGGAAACGCCAGATGAAATTGACGAAACCAACGACAAACGGCTGAAAGCCGACATTCCCCCGCATTTCGGGAAACTGTAAGCAGGGATTTACTATCTCCGAACTACGAAACTCAGGTCGTAGTCTGTTTTGGCGGCGATGACTCGACGAGCTTCGTCCTCGGGAGCCGCCAGGTAAGCGATAGCGGCGGAGTTCCCGGTGCCCAGAAAACTCTCGGAGACGGCCTTTACCCCGACAACCCGAGCATTGGAAGCTAATAGTTCCCCATCCACGTTCCCCCCGGAACACCAAATTTCAACCGGTTGCCCGGTCTTGGAGAACCCTGCTACCGCAGGGTCGCTGACTTCGATGGCGAAGGCGACTTCTCCTGTCCGCAGGTCCTCCACCGCGTTTTCCACCAGCAATGCAGGCTGCAGCACGGTTCCGGAACTCAAGTCCACCGCCGCGGTTTTCCCGATGACGTGGTCAGTTTTTTGAAAGTGGTCCTGGGGGACAGCGGAAGGAGTCAGGGTGGAAAGCCTCACGTCCTTTGCGGTAATTTCACAACCCGCACAGATTTCGTGTTTGACCACCACCACGGAGGCTCCAGCTTTCTCAGGTAAAAAGAGCGTCACCACAACGAACACAGCCATGATAGCCAGACCCGCGGCGAGGGGGTAACGCCAATTCCAAAAACGATTCATGCTCATGAGTCCACGCTAGGAAGATGGTTGACAGCGCGCCACTATCGGGGCTATCTACCTGTGGAAAACCCCATTTTTACCACCCTTGTGGAAAACCCTCTGTAATCGAGTAAAACAGCAGGACAAAGGGCCGATGGAAGGGAATTAAGCGGGCAAAATTCCCGACTTTTGAAACTCGGAGCCTTCCAACTTGAAGCAGCAAGAGGGCGTCAATACCCCGGTTACCGGAATATCGTACTGGTCTGTGGGAAGAATCAGTTCCCGCTGCAACTCATGGGCGTAGCACAGCGCATAGATGGGGGTCTGTTTCTGAACATAGGGCAGAGCGCGGTCATACCAACCTCCACCCTGGCCCAAGCGATTTCCTTGTCGATCAACCGCTAGAGCAGGGGTGATGACCAGGTCTGCAGCTGCTAAGGCAGAGGAATCGAGAGCGTCCCCACTGGGTTCCATCGGCCGGTTCGGTGAGCGGTTGGCCAAATCATCGCGACCCGCATAAAAAGCCCAATCACGGTTGAGCTTCGAACCCAGCTTTGGCACCAACAGCCGCTTGCCTTGCTGATACAGCGCCTCGATTAAATCCAAGGTTGGAGGCTCTTTCTTAACTGAGACGTAGCAGGCAATTGTGTGAAAGTCTGTCGCGAACTCCAGCACTCGATCTCTAATTTCCTGACCAGCCTGGGAAACTTGGCTATCACTGAGCCGATCCCGAGCACTGCGAATGAGTTGCCTTAACTGTTGCTTAGCGTCTTCGGGCTCTTGCCCACGTAAATCCGGTAAGTTTAGCTCCATCTCATGCACCTTAACATTGTGCCTTATTTACGTTTATTTATCTTGTTATTACATCGGGATAGATTAGGCTTGATTCATGAGTTTAGAAGTTAGGTGCTCCGTCATCCCCGCCGCTGGGAAGGGAACCCGGATGTATCCTCTGACGAA
>NZ_CFKZQR010000077.1:0-3661 GCF_985070215.1 Mobiluncus sp.
ACCACGAGGTCTACGAATCCCTGGAAAAGCACGCCTCTGACTGAGGGGCAACCGGGCCGCTGGAGAATCCGGAGCTCTGGGGCGGGGTCCTTATCCGGCCGGTGGCAACTGTAGGTTCAGAAAAAACTGGGCGATTCTGGAATCCAGAATCGCCCAGTTTCAACCGGCAGGTGGTTGGGTTTTGGTGGTGTTGATTACCTGCCAGTTGAGGGGGTTTATTCAAATAGCTTTCACAGTTGTGATGGGGTGACACTGAAAACGGCCTACCACCAGCAGAACTATTTTCAAATTTACATGTTTCACTCATAAACAGCAACTAAATTTAACATTTCGGGCTGTTGCGTAAATCGTTGGAAAAATCCGAATCAGGCCAGGGCGGGCGCGAAGATTTCAGGCGGAAATACACGGGTGGTTCCCGCCCAGTTAGCGGGAACCACCCAGATGAGTTTGCGTTATTCGCCGAACCGTGACCCGGCCTGAGGCACAGACCCGGCAATCCGGCCTTTTGCGTTGACCGGCCCACCTAAGCCTGATGCACAGACCCGGCAACCCGGCGGGTAACTTAGTCGGGCAGGCGCTTGCCGGTCGCGGCGCTAAAGACGTGCTGGTGACCTGGGGTAATCCGCACATTCATGACACTACCCGGCTTCGGGGCAGTACGCGGAGGCACCCGCACCACCAGGTGATCTTCCGTGACTGAACCGGAAGTCCCTTGTTCCGCACCATCGAGGTGACCGTACACGTAGCCGTCCGAACCGAGTTCTTCGATGATGTCTACCACAATGGGCATCACGCCATCGCCGGTATCGGTGGTGATTTCCAAATCTTCAGGACGGAACCCAATCGTGACCTCGCCACCGTCAGCTTCAGTCAGGGCGCTGCGCTGCTCTGCGGAAATCGGCAGGGAAGCGCCGTAAAGCACCGCCTTGTCGCCTTCCACCTTAAACTTGCGCAAGTTCATGGAAGGTGATCCGATGAAGCCAGCCACGAAGTCATTTTCGGGGTGCTGATAGAGCTCATCTGGAGAACCGACCTGCTGCAAAATCCCGTCCTTGAGTACGGCAATCCGGTCGCCCATCGTCAGGGCTTCGGTTTGGTCGTGGGTCACGTACAAGGTGGTAACCCCCAGTTTGCGCTGCAGGGAGGCAATCTGGGTGCGGGTTTGCACACGCAGTTTCGCGTCCAAGTTCGACAGCGGTTCGTCCATCAGGAACACTTGGGGTTTACGCACGATAGCTCGGCCCATCGCGACGCGCTGACGCTGACCACCGGACAGAGCCTTCGGCTTACGATCCAGGTATTCGGTCAAGTCCAAAACCTTGGCGGCTTCCTCGACGCGCTTCGCGATTTCGTCCTTCGGGATGCCCGCGATTTTCAGAGCAAAACCCATATTGTCCCGCACTGTCATATGCGGGTACAGAGCGTAGTTTTGGAACACCATCGCAATATCGCGGTCTTTGGGCTGTACATCCGTGACGTCTTTGTCGCCAATCAGGATGCGCCCGGAGTTGACTTCCTCCAAACCTGCCAGCATCCGCAGCGAGGTGGATTTACCGCAGCCGGAAGGACCGACTAAAACCAGGAATTCACCGTCCGCAATTTCCAAGTCGAGCTCATCTACCGAGGGGGTAGTGTTGCCCGGATAGATACGTGTTGCTTTGTCAAAAGTGACAGTTGCCATAATAATAATCCCTTCACCGGCAGGTACGCGCCGGACGATCCGTTGTAAAGGCTGGATATGAAATTTGTCAGCAACGATGCTGACCCGACCATTATTCCAGATTTCCACGCTCTTTTCAGGTTTTTGTGCACAAGAGTGGGTGGGCGGGCTGGCAGGTTGAAAGTGCGCTGGCCCGTCCCCGGTATTCGGCATCGGGGGCCAAAGCCGGGGTTTGGCTATACTCGTTTACATGAGCGCAAACGCCGAGTTATTGGGTGCCGAAATAGGCGGGTACGTTTTGGAGCGCCGGCTCGGGACGGGTGCTTCCGCCACCGTTTATCTGGCTCATGACGGCGCCGGTAACCCGGTTGCTTTTAAACTATTGGCACCCGGCGCTGACCTGGGACAGCGTGATGGGGATGCCCGGGAGCGTCTCCGCTCCGAAGCGTTGGCTCTGAAACGGGCCAATGTTCCCGGGGTCGCGGCCGTGATGGACCTGGAAGTCGACGGGGTCGATGCTTTTATCGTCACGGAATATGTCCCCGGTCCGACTCTCTCGGAGGACGTGCGGGCTTGCGGAGCTTGGCAGCGCGAGGATGCTCTAGAACTGGGGACCATGCTGGCCGCCACCCTGCGGGCGGTGCATGAGTCCGGGATTTGTCACCGCGACATCAAACCCGCCAACGTAATACTTGGACCGAATGGTCCAGTACTCATTGACTTTGGGATTTCTTCCGTTTTGGAAAACACCAGCGGACTGACGCGAACCGGCTTGGTGGTGGGAACTCCGGGCTTTATCTCGCCGGAGGTTATCGAGGGAAAGAAAGCGGATTTCGCTGACGACTGGTGGGCTTTAGCCGCGTTACTGCTGTTCACCCTGACTGGACGGCCCCCCTTCGGAACCGGCTCGCCAACGGTCATTGTCTCGCGGATTTTAGCCGGAAACCCGGACGTGGCTGGGCTGGAAGCACCTTTAGCTGAGGTCTTTCGCAGGGTTTTAGCCCCGCAGGCTCAGCGAAGCGCGGATTTTACTGAACTCCTCCAGGCCGTCCAGTCCGGAGCGAACGGTGAGGAAACGGCCGCGACCGCGCTTTTGACCCCGGCAATCCCGAACGAATCGGGATACACCACGGTGATGCCTCAAGAGTTGAATGGTCGGTACAGTCCTGCGGGGATAGAAATCCCCGCTGCCGGGGTGGAATCCTCCCCGGAATGGTCCGCGGAAGAAACCGGCGGCGTGGCCGATACCTGCGGAGACGCGGATTTACCAGCTACCCAAACAACTGCCGAGCCCGACGCCACCGGCGTCACGGAGGAGGAGTCCGGAACCAAGCCCGCTCCGGGCATGTTGCCCTTTTTGGGATTGGCGGGCACGCTGGCCTGGGCGGCATGGATTCCGGGGCAGCCAGCAGTGTCCGGAGTCATCGCGGTGATTGGCTTTTGGGTAGCGGCGGTGGCGGGCTGGCATTGGCGTTCCACCCGGAAAATTCTGTCCCTGCCCGCAGCCTTAATTAAAGGGCTGGCCAGCACCCTACCAGCTGCTGTCATCGTGGCGGCGGCGCTGTTTCTGGCGGGGGAAATCCTGCGCGGTAACACGGTTACTCTGCCCACCGAACTGCCCGACACCATCCTCATCTTTGGAACAATCGTTCCAAAAAGGGTGTATGTGGCACAAGTCCTGTCCGGAGTAGCGCTCCTGGTGGCGTGGTGGATTCCGCTCAGCGCTCCGCTACGGGTTGGCGCCAGGAGAGTGCTGCGGGCGGCTTTGCCCACCCCGTTGCGCCGTCTCATCCTGGGGATGCTGCTGTTGGGGCTAGCGGCCGCGGCTTTCATCCTGGTCTGAGGTGTCACTGAGAGTTACCCCAGAGGGGCCGGCAGAGTGGAGCCACTTAACAGACTCGAACTGTTGACCGTCCGCTTACAAGGCGGGTGCTCTACCAACTGAGCTAAAGTGGCGGGGGTCCGATTTTCCCATAAATTCGCCCGCCCGACAAAGCCAGT
>NZ_CFKZQR010000078.1:0-3249 GCF_985070215.1 Mobiluncus sp.
CCCGCCTTTGTATGCCAATAGTTTGCCAGAAAGCCTAAACCTCGGGCCGGGCACAGCACAGACGTGGCCCTAATAAACCGTGAGTTTGGCGTTGCCGTCCGACCAGGAAACGACCACGTCATAGCCAGACAGTTTGAAAATCTTGGAACGAACCACCAAACGGAACTGCAAGCCTTGATCGGCCAAAGTGACCCGGCTGATGGACAGGCGGTTGGTGTCGGTGTCCTCAAAATGCCCGTCGTCGAAGATCCGCTGCCAGATTCCGGCGCGTTTCACCTGCCACTCATAGGTCGTGTCGAACAGGGAGCCGTCAGGGTCCATAATAGGTGCTGCCTCAAACGAGACGCGCGACCCCACCGGGACTTTTGCGCTGGACGGCATATTCTTTAGACCCTGAACCGCCACCCGCACCGGTTCAGAAGTGGCGGTACCTTCAGAAGAAATCGCTATCAGGCGGTATTCGGTGTTCTTCGACCGGTCCCAGGACCAGATTCCATCGGGGGTGTAAGTTTCCTGGTTTGCTCCGGGGATGTCCCTCCAGGTTCCGGCATGATCGCGTTCCTGCCACTGATATTTCGGCACCGGCCAAGCCGAAACTTGCATTCGGATGGGGTTGACCAGCTTGTATCCCACCCCGGTCAGAGGCTGTTCCATCAGCCGAATTTGAGGGGCGGTTTTCTCCAAGGGGGTCAGCGGGTCGAACAGCGCCACCTGATATTCGTAGGTGCTCTTCGGGGCGTTTTTCACCCCCTCAATCTTGACTTTGTACACCAGGTTTTCCTGGCCCACCGGCTTTCGTTCAATCGTGGGGAACTTCATCAGCAGGGTGGAATAGTCCGCAATGGCGCGGGGCGTGAACGTAATCCCCCGCTCACCAGGGTGAATGGTGGTGAGAGGAACCGGGTGTCCGGTCGGGTCAATAATGGTGGCTTTCGCGGTGGAGAGGTCCGCGTTCAGCACCGAAAAGCTCCAACGTTCCAAGTCCATCCCCGAGTTGGTTTCCCCTACCGAGGTCAACAATTGTTTGGGAAAGAACCCGGCGGAGGGCCAGCTCATCCATTCTGGGGAAGGGGCTTGGGGATTATGCATGGCTTCGGCGGGCAACCCCGGATAGGGTTCGCCGGTACGAACCGAGATAGCGGTATAGCCTGCCACGGCTCCGATAGAAGACAGGGACAACTGCGGATCCATCATAAACAGGCGGTGTCCGAGCTGGTCATTAGTGGGGTTGGATTGGTTGGAATAATCCATGTAATACCACAGGGCAGTTTCCGCCGAAGTTTGTGAGATAGATTGGGCGAGGTTGGAATGCCTCGCCCCGCGCACCGCATCATCGGTAGCACAAGCAAACCCCTCTACCGCCGGATAGTGCGACAGTTTACCGTTGCGGGCGCTGACCATTGCGGCGGCTTGAGTGTAGGGAGCGATAGCCCCGGAGGTGTCCAGCGTCACCGCGTTCAAACCGTTGAGCCCGCGCATAAAATTCCAGGCCTCCATAATGGGAAGAATCCCGTCCGTTACGGCTTGACCGGGGTCGCATTTTTCCAGGTCCACCCCGACACTCATGGCGGGACGAATCATGTTTTTTTCGTAATGTGCCAGGTAGGCACGGCGAACTTCAGATTTAGAAGTCGTGTCGATAAAGTTGTCGTCCGGTGGCGCCGGCTGGTGCAGTTCGGCGGAGTGGACTCGGTCGGGGGTTTTTGCCGCACCGAATTTGCTGCCATGCCCGCTAGCGGGAACTTCCAGCACACATGCCACGAGGATACCGACGATGGAGACGAATGCCAGTGCTGGCGTCAGTTTAGTGTCTAACGCACGGCGCATCGTTCAGCCCTCCCCTCGCAAAACGGCAACGCCCCGGCCTCCTTCCAATCTGACAAAGACCAGATGAATTGGGCGCACTTTCCCTCTTTAATCGTATCGACCTTCATGAGTCGTGAATGAGAATTATATATCGCGACTTCTTGCAGGCGAGACCAGCGAAAGGGAGTTGGGTCCGCTTTTCCTCCGGCAGGGGGTCTACCCTTGGTCTTTGCGCTGAGTGGGAGTGCAAAAGGTCGGATGTACGTGGTGCCGGTAAGGCTTGTGTGATATAAATCACAAGCAGAAAGGGCGATTAGACCTGACAATTTCGATGGTGACAAAGCCCCCCGGAAAACCCCTGAATTTTACCCAATCGGGGAATTCGAGGTATCTTTCAGAAGGTAAACTCATTTTTTGCGCATTTAAAAGGAGTAAGACTTAGTGGCTGAAGCAAACCAAAAACTCGTGATTGTCGAGTCCCCGGCGAAAGCCCGAACCATTGGGAGGTTTCTTGGCGACGACTTCGACGTGGAGGCATCGGTGGGTCACATTCGTGACCTCGCGCAGCCCTCTGATCTTCCCGCCGCGTTGAAAAAGACCGGCTACGCGAAGTTCGCGGTTGACTTGGATCACGACTTCGAGCCGTATTACGTGGTTGACGGGGATAAGAAAAAGAAAGTTAGCGAGCTGAAAGCCCGGCTGAAAGATGCTGACGAACTCTTGCTGGCCACTGATGAGGACCGCGAGGGGGAGGCTATTGCCTGGCACCTGCTGGAGGTGCTGAAACCGAAAGTCCCCGTGAAACGCATGGTGTTTCACGAGATTACTAGGGACGCTATCAACCACGCCCTGAACCACCCCCGCGAGCTAGACACCGACCTGGTCAATGCCCAAGAGACTCGCCGTATCCTCGACCGCCTGGTCGGATACGAAGTCTCCCCCCTGCTGTGGCGCAAGATTCGTACCGGCTTGTCAGCAGGACGGGTGCAGTCGGTGGCGACCCGGATGGTCGTCGACCGGGAACGCGACAGGATGAGTTTTACCTCTGCTGAATACTGGGATTTGGTGGCGTGGCTGACTCCCGAGGCGGACGGCACCGAGTTCTCCGCCACCTTGCGGGAGGTGGATGGCAAACGCATTGCGACCGGAAAAGACTTTGACGAGCACGGAAAGCTCAAGTCCGCGGCACAAAAGGCCGGGGTGTTTGCGCTGGATGGCGCCACGGCACGAAAGCTGGCTGACGCCATCAGCACAGGCGCGACCTGGTCGGTCGACGACGTAGACTCCAAGCCTTATCGGCGCCGTCCCCCCGCCCCGTTCACGACGTCCTCCCTGCAGCAAGAAGCGTCCCGGAAACTACGGTTGAACTCGCGAGACACGATGCGCGTGGCACAGTCTCTGTACGAAAACGGCTACATCACCTATATGCGTACCGACTCGGTC
>NZ_CFKZQR010000079.1:0-3177 GCF_985070215.1 Mobiluncus sp.
GGTGTTGATGATGTTTGTCCAATTCTGGGTCGGTACCAGGATTTTCGAGTTTCCATCACGCAAGTGAGACGCTAAAGTTGGTTGTAAGGTTAGGTTTTTGTTGATTGAAAGGGTTTAAAAATGGAAGCATTTTTGGCTTTTGTCGGGGGTCTTTTTGGGATGTCGATTATCGCCCTCATTATCCTGGTGTTGCTCATCGCGGGAGGGATGTTCTTCGTGGTGAAGCAACAGACCAACTACGTGATTGAGCGTTTCGGTAAGTTTCACAAGGTCGCTCTGCCCGGTCTGCGGGTAAAGATTCCGTTCGTGGACCAGATTGCGAAAAAGGTTCCGCTGCGTATCATGCAGCTGGATTCTGTAGTGGAAACCAAAACGAAAGACAACGTGTTCGTGACCATTCCGGTTTCGGTGCAGTACCAGGTTCAAAACGTGGTTGATTCGTATTATCGCTTGGCCAATCCAGAACGTCAGATTCAGTCCTACGTTTACGACCGGGTGCGTACCTCCCTGGCCAAACTGGACTTGGATGAGGCGTTCTCTTCGAAAGACCAAATCGCCCAAGATGTTGAAACGACTCTGGCCGCGGCCATGAACGCTTACGGTTTCGCCATCATCAACACCCTGGTGACAGATATCAACCCGGATCCGACGGTGCGGGCGTCGATGAACTCAATCAACGCCGCCCAGCGGGAACGCGAGGCAGCGGTGAGCCTGGCGGAAGCCGAGAAAATCAAGATTGTGAAACAGGCTGAGGCCGATGCGGAATACAAGCGCCTGCAAGGTGAAGGTATCGCCGCTCAGCGCAAGGCTATCGTGGACGGCCTGGTCAGCCAGTATGAGGCGCTGCGTGATGCCGGGATTGGTTCAGAAGCCCAAGAGATGCTGCTGCTGACCCAGTATTTCGATACGTTGCAGGAAGTCGCGAAAGCCTCTAACACTCAGACGCTGATGCTGCCGTCCAACCCCGGCGGGGTCAATAACGCGATGGAGGAGCTGCGCAACTCGCTGTTCACCGCCACTCGTGCCGCGGATCAAAAGCAAACGGCGCAATAGTGACGCTGTAGTTTCTTGATTTTAGTGCCTTCGTATCGCCGGATACCTAAAGGGTGCTATTTACCCTGCTCGATGAGCATGTAGAGAACCATTTTTGCAGGAGTCAACGCTTTAACTGCGTGTGGTAAACGGGTAGAAAAGTGCACCATCCCGCCGGGAAGCAGTTTCACAGTTTTGCCATCAGCGGTGATTTCAATTTCCCCTTCCAAGGTTTGCACAATTACCGGCATAGCAGCGGTGTGCTCTGATAGTTCTTCACCGCTGTCGAAGGAAAATAGTACAACATTTACCCCTTCTGCACGCATTAGGGTTTTAGAAACGGTAGAGTTCGGGGAATACTCAATTCGTTCCGCAAGTTTATCTATATATCCTAGACCGGCAGTAACCAATTCTTCTTTTGAATCCATATTTGAATCACCTCTGACCTTCATTATCATTACTGGGTTTACGCGCTATTATAGCAATTCCGGTTAGATTCTTACGGTAGTGCTTAAATGTGGCGCGCATTTCTAAAATTCTCGCCCGTAACTCTCGATCGCGTAGAACATTACTGAGTATCCGCAACACCCCCTTAACACCTTCATCAGCTAGGTTACGCCGTGGCGACAGCAGAGCCATGGGTTCAAAACCGACCCATTCAATAACGAAACCAGCATTTTCCAGTACCTTGCGCCATTCATTTTCGGTGAGGGGACGAGCGTTCACGCGAATAGCTTGTGCAAGACGCTTACGTAATTGATCCGCTAGCTGCATGTCTATATCGTTAGGAGTTAATCCGAGTTCGTGAATCGCGTAGCATCCGCCTGGTTCTAGTATCCGGTATGCTTCTGAAACAATTTTTTCTTTGTTTTTCTCACTTTGCATGGTGAGCATCGCCTCACCCACCACCACCTGGGCCGATTGCGACTCTAAACCGGTATCCTGGGCATCTGCCTGTACCACTCTGCCGCCGCTGTCTGCAACGATGTTTCGCACCCGCTGGGCTGCGTCCGGGTCTTGATCTACCCCTGTATAGGACTCGACCGGCGCATCAATAATAATTTTGGCTGTTTTGCCTAATCCGGGCGCAAACTCTACAACTCTCTTTCCTGTTATATCAGCTGCTTGGAGCATCCGGTTGGTAAGTTTGAGTCCTCCGGGACGTAGCACCCGTTTTCCGGCACGCGCTAGTACCCAATGTCCGGCTGCGATTTTAGTGGCACGAGTACTTTGCGGGAGATTACTGTCATCATTCATGTTCCCAGTCTATCAGAATATGCTTAGGTAAGCCTTACCTATTCTAGGTAGTCTGGGTGCTCGGACGCATAGGCGGTGTGTTTAGAGCCATCCGAGTTCACGGGCTTTTCTAGCCGCGCCCACCGGCGTGCCGAGACCTCTGCGGAAGTGGTCATCTGGGAAACCGCCAAGGTTTTTAGCGTCCGTGCTGTCTCTCCCAGTCCAAAAGCCATTGTTTAATCTCAATCCCGGGCCCGTATCCTCCCAGACCACGAGCCGCCACGACTCGGTGGCACGGTACGATGATTACCACTGGGTTGCTATGCATAGCCTGGCCTACAGCACGCGCCGCGCCAGGACTGCCAGCCTCCACCGCCAACTGAGAATAGGTGCGGGTTTGACCGTAGGAAATAGCGGCGCAGGTCTGCCAGATACGACGGCGAAACTCACTGCCGGACAGGTCGAGCGGAATCCTGAAGCTGCGGCGGGTGCCGGCAAAGTATTCCTCAAGCTGGCTTCTTGTCAGATTGCAAAGATTGCGAGCAGCAGTTGGCATCCCGGGAATAGGGCATTCAGTCGCGATGCGTCCGTTAAGTTCAGGCGCCTGATGTGCGGTATTTGTATGGAGACTATCGCCTGGAGCATGCGTTTTAGTCGGATTTTCACCTAACACACACCGCGTCAACCCCTGCTCGCTGGCCGCCAGATACATCCAACCCAAGGGAGTGGACAGAGGACGGGAGTCCCAGTATTCACGGCGCTGCGGCATGCCCTCAGTCTACATTGTCCGCAGCAACCGTTTTCCGGCACGCGCTAGTACCCAATGTCCGGCTGCGATTTTAGTGGCACGAGTACTTTGCGGGAGATTACTGTCATCATTCATGTTCCCAGTCTATCAGAATATGCTTA
>NZ_CFKZQR010000080.1:0-3076 GCF_985070215.1 Mobiluncus sp.
GAGGAGTACGAGTCAGGGGGGGTGGGGAGGACGCGAGGCGTGGCCCGCCACGGAGCGACCCGGGGGGGGGGGCGTGCTCTGGTGTTCACCTGTGCCGACTGCACCTCATCGGCTTGATGACGGTGGCCGCGCACGTGGATCAGGTCGGCGAGCGTGGTGTTTTCGAGATGTTTTCCCAGCTCGCGGGCCTGCGAGAGGCGGTTTCGGGGCTGCCCGGCGGTGCGGATTGTCGGGAACTGTCGATGGGCATGAGCGGGGATTTCGAGTTGGCCATCGCGGCGGGCTCCACGTGTGTGCGGGTCGGTTCGGCCCTGTTTGGTCCTCGAGATTACGCGCAAAAGCCTGTCCAGTGACGGAAAACTGCAGAATTTTGGGATAATGTCCACGTGAAGCGTCCCAGTTTGAAACCGCGCCAACCTTCTGACGCGGATAAGCCGACCCCGCACGGTTCGGCTGCGTCAAACGCTTCTGCCCGAAAACCCAGGAAAACCGGGCAATTCGGAAAACCAGGGAAACCGGGGAAACCCGTGGACTCGGCCTTTTCCCGAGCAAAAACCACGCCGCGCACCCCCGCTGCGGAAGCTCCCGGCTCGACCCGCATCGCCCGCCTTTTGACGCTGGCGGCCGTAGCCCTCGCCGTGTTCCTGGTCGTGTTTTCACCGCTGCGTTCCTGGATGGAACAGCAGCAGCAGGCTCGCTCGCTGGCAGCCCAGATTGCCCAGGTCAAAGCGCAAAATGCCGAGCTGGAAGCGGAAATCAAACGCTATCAAGACCCCGAGTATATTTCCCGCCAAGCCCGCGAACGTTTGGGATACGTGAAACCCGGCGAGATTACCTATGTCGTAGTTGATCCTCCCGGCGCGAAAAAACCGCAGCTGACCAGCGGTTGGACCGACAAAGATACGAATGATTTGCCGTGGTTCCGCCAAATTGTCGCCGGATTGGAAGTCGCGGGGGCCGCTCCCGCCCCGGAAACGACCCCGGGCGCTGACGGGACAACCTCCGCTCCGGGGACGAAAACTACCGAACCGCCCGCGAGCCTTGGCAAAACCAATCCAGAACCAGCCCCGAAATCCTCGAACGCCCCGACCCATAACTGAGCGCTAACCGTAAACTGACAAAGGAGCCCTTGTGATTACACCCGCTAGCTCGGAAGATTTGCGCATTATTGCAGCTCAACTGGGGCGCGTCCCGCGGGGAGTTCTGGGGGTCGCCGCCCGGTGCGGGGATTGCGGAGCGTCATCTGATGCCAGTCCCGCCAGTCATGAGGGAGGTATTTCTGCTGACCGTCAGAGGGGTATTTCCCCAGGTCACCAGGCTGCTAATCCCGTGGGTTATCCCGGTGATAATTCCATGGGTCGTCATACCGATTTTCCTGCTGGCCAAGGGGGTGGTGTCCCCGCTGGTCACCCGGCAGTCATTGCGAGCGCTCCGCGCCTGCCCGGCGGCGAGCCGTTCCCCACGTTTTATTACCTGACCTGCCCCGCGGCGGTCGCGGCCGTGTCACACCTGGAGGCAAACGGGGTCATGCGCGAAGCGGAAGCCCTGCTGGAGGCAAACCCGCAGATATCGGCCGCTTATGCCCGCGCTCATGAACTTTATATTCGCCAGCGCACCCAGGCCGGTGAAGCCGCCGGAATCGGGGAAGTCCCCGAAATCGCAGGCGTGTCGGCTGGAGGAATGCCCCGCCGGGTCAAGTGTTTCCACGCCCTGCTCGGACACGCTTTGGCGGTGGGCCGAGGCGTGAATCCTATCGGGGATTGGGTGTTGGACCGGCTGGCGGAGTTGCCGGCGAGTGACCCGCATCGCTGGACGCCCGCGACTTGTGTGTGGAAATTGGACGAAACTGTTGGGGAAAGGGGTCGGTAATGCGTTTGGCGGCGATTGATTGTGGAACTCACTCGATTCGTTTGCTGATTAGCGAGGTTGATCCCCACTCCGGGGCGATGGTTGACGTAATGCGGTTGAACCGGATTGTGGGGTTGGGTGAAGGGGTGGACCGGACCGGGCATCTGAGTCCAGCCGCGCTGGAACGGACTTTTGCGGCGGTCGAGGAATACGCCGGTTTTGTGCGCCGGGAAGGCGTCCAGCAGATTCGGATGGTGGCGACTTCCGCTTCGCGTGACGCGGATAATTTTTCGCAGTTTAGTGCCGGGGTGCAGGCGCGGCTGGGCGTGACGCCGGAAGTCATTTCGGGACGAGTCGAGGCCGCGTTGGGATTTACCGGGACGCTGTCGGCGCATCGCGACATTGCCAGTCCGGCTCTGACCGTTGACATCGGGGGAGGTTCCACCGAGTTTGCGTTCGGTCAGGCTAACCCCGATACCGGCCGGTTTGACCAGGTCACGGCCGCGGTGTCGATGAATATGGGTTCCACGCGGGTCACCGAACGTTACCTGCGGCCCGCCGAGGATACGCGCGGAGTCCCCAGCGAGGACGCTATCAGCCAGGCTGGCCAGTTTGTAGATTCGCTGATTGCCCAAGCTAGCGCGAGTGTGCCGTTGGAATGCGCCCGCGAGGTAGTCGGGGTGGCCGGTTCGGTCACGACTTTGACCGCTTTGGAGTTGGGGTTGGCCAGTTACGAGCCGGACAAAATCAACGGCGCCGTGCTGGATTCCGGCGCGCTGCGGGAACGCGCCCGGCGTTTGATTCGGATGCCGCACGCGGAAAAAGCCCAGCTGGGGCCCATGCACCCGCAGCGGGTGCGCCAGATTGCCGGGGGAGTCCTGGTGTGGGAGCGGATTCTTGCTTGGTTGGAAGCTCATCCGGCTCCCGGTTCCGGCGCTGGTCGCTCGGATTCTGGGACGGTGCCTGCCGGTGAACAACGTGGAACATTCCCGGTTCGGACCTCGGAAAACGACATTCTTGACGGGATTATCCTGTCCCAGATTCCCTGATTTCCGGGTTCTAGTTTTGTTGCGGGGTTGTCACCCGCACTACTCGCCCCGCTAACCCGCCCATAAATTCTCACACGGGCGTTAATCCTATTAATTTGGCTCCGCCCGGCCCGCACTCTCCCCCCCCGCGCTCTTATAAGGGCTTTTTCTCGGTCTTTGCCCCGCCGTGCTCTCGCGCC
>NZ_CFKZQR010000081.1:0-3040 GCF_985070215.1 Mobiluncus sp.
CCGGAGCAGCCACGCCACCCATGCCAGCAACCAGCGCCACCGAAGCAGCACCAATCACAAACTTCTTCTTCAAATTCATCTTCAAAAAAACCCTTCTTCTGGGTAATAAAGGGTTGGAAAAATCGAGGATAAATCTGGCCTGTTCCCCAGCTCTCGCACTTGCTCTTACACTTAAACTCTTTAAGTCTTATACTTAAAGAGTGCTGGACTCTGGAACTCTTATAAAAGTGCTTGATGAACTGCGGGAACGTGGTGGAGATTCTTACGATGTTGAAGTGAAAACGGGCGCTAATGGCATTCCTGGCCTGGGGCAGACCTTGTGCGCTTTTGCTAATATGCCTGATGGGGGCACGATTATCATTGGTGTTTCGGAAAACCTGGATTTCAAAGTGTTGGGGATTGCTCCTTCGCGTATCGCGAAGCTGGAACAAGGCATAGCTGCTCAGGCTCGCGACCATATCAAGCCGCCTCCGCAGCTCGATTTCCAGACTCTAAAAATCGGCAGCAAGACCATACTTGTCGCAACGGTGCGCGGGCTAGAACTCGCGTCCCGCCCTGCTTTCTATAAGGGTGTGGCATATTTGCGTCAGGCCGACGGCGAATACCCGATGAGTCCCCAGGAACTGCAGCATATCGAACTTCTGAAGACACAGGGTTTCGAACCGATGCATCCCGACCGGTTTAGTGTCCCCGGAACGTCCCTGACGGATTTGGATGCGTCCTTGGTCGCGGCCTACGATGAAGCGCTGTCACTGGCCTCTCGGCGTTTTCATGAGATGTCACGCAATGAGCGGCTGGTTTATTCTGGGGTTCTGACTCCTGGTGGCGAAGCCACGCTTGGTGGTCTTTATGCGCTGGGCAAGATGCCCCAAGCGGTCACGCCGAGCCTGGGGGTGACCGCCGCGGTTCAGGTGATTGACTCTGAGCGTGGACAAAACACGACCGCAGGCACGTCCTTGGGCGAACTCGCGCGAACGGTCTCGACACCGCGTGTCATGGATTTGTCGCATTTTACTGGCCCGGTCCCGGAGCTCCTGGAGCAATCTCTTGCTTGGGTGGAGCGCAATACCAGTAAAGCCCTGGTCTATGACCAGCACGGTCACGCCCGCGACCTGCCCACATTCCCACTTGCTGCGGCTCGTGAGATCATCGCTAACGCCCTGGTGCACCGTTCGCTGGCACCCATAACTGATTCCAAACGAGTCGAGATTCGCATCCGTGGGAGTGTACTATCGGTGACCAGCCCGGGCGGTTTATGGGGCGTGACCGCCGAGCGTCTGGGTAAACCAGGCGGTAAAAGCGCGGTCAACCCGATGCTTTACGAAATCTTGAAAAACGTCCGTACTCCTGACGGGGCGCGCGTAATCGAGGGTGAAGGCGGTGGCATCCGTGAAGCCATCCAAGTCCTTGAAGCGTGTGGCCTGCCCCATCCCCGGTTTATCGACCAGGGAATAGAACTCCACGTCCTCATGCGTCTCACCCCCGAGCCTCCACGACCAGCCC
Organism: Mobiluncus sp.; assembly: GCF_985070215.1. Lineage (NCBI taxonomy): Bacteria > Bacillati > Actinomycetota > Actinomycetes > Actinomycetales > Actinomycetaceae > Mobiluncus > Mobiluncus sp. The sequence goes on from NZ_CFKZQR010000081.1 coordinate 1,504, forward strand.
CGATACAACAAGCCTTGAGGTCTACGGAACCGATTCCGACCACCTCCGCCCTCACCCAAACAAGCACTAAGCACGGTCCCGCTATCCTTGCCTCGCTGTCAGATGGTCCGCAAACCCTGAACACCATACGTTCTGTTACGGGACTAAGCGAGGGGCAGGCCCGATACGCGCTCGGGAAACTCATCGCTACCGGGAACGTGGTGATGCTTGGTAGCCAAGGCGATCCAGATACAACGTACTGCCTTCAATAGACACCCGGGGATTCCTGGGCCGACGCCGAGTTGCGGGCAAACGAGGATTTTGGGCCGACATCCGCAAAGGCTGCAGCGAATCAGGGGAGGTTTTTTGATGGGATACCCGGCTATTCTCCACCTATAAATCCCAAACACCGAAGCATCCACACACCCCGGCCCTAAAACCCCGGGCGACCTGACACGACCGACCCCGTCACCGAGCTTATCGAGAGGCTGCTTATTCTAGAATCCGTGCGCACTAAGAGCCGAGCACATGCCGGGACACCATTTCCGACGACTTTTCGGGCTCACCCGATTGGTGCAGGACGGAGCCAGCGGATTTAGCCGGATTCAGAAATCCTGCAACGTATGCTTCACCGCCACCACCATGACAGTCCGCGCCGCGTCATCTACCCGATACAGAATCACGAAACGCCCCGCAAATATCTGCCGATACTGGCCCGCATACGCGCCAGTCCTCCGCAGCGCGCCCCGATTCGGCATTACTTCCAGGGACAAAATCCCTTCCTCAATTGCGTCCACAATCTCGATTGCCGTCTCAGGCACCAACAATACACCCGCTAAATACGCATAAATCGCGTCAATTTGTCGCTCGGCAAGCGGTGCGATGAACACCTCGTAACGCGCTGGCTCATCCAATTCAGGATCAGCCAAAATGCTTTCCCCGCAGCTCGCTCAACGCCTCACGAGCCGGGCGTGCCTTGCCGCCTGCGTCCAACTCGGCTTCCGCAGCCCGAATCGCCTCGTCAACCGCTTCCTCGTTCAGGCCGCGCGCAGTTTCCTGACTCTCAATAGCCCCTTCGGGTCGAGTCTCCAATACTGTCGCTTGTCCCATAACAACCTCCCTGATTGATCCAATTTTACCAGGGAATTGCGTTCAACAGGCCCCTGCATTGGGGTGGGGTTGTCGGGGTGATGGATATTTTTGTGTTGTTATCCCGGTTGTTGCTGTCGTTACGAGGAGTAGCTTCCAAGGGCCTGGTAGCGCTGGCATTTTCGACGGAACAGCCACCACCGGGCCAAAGAACACCTTATTCGAGTTCAACATACCGGAAGTAGCCGCATCAACAATAGAGTCAGCCAAAACCAGGTAAACAGTAGTGGGAGCGGGATTATAGGCAACGGTGCCGCCATCTGATCCTTCACAGCCTGAACAGGCAAACCGGGAGGTTTTTTGATGGGATACCGGGCTGGGGCGTGCCTAAAGGGGGAGAATAGCCGGGTAGCTGCCAATAATGGCAGCTACCCGGCTATTCTCCCCCTATAATCCCCAACACCGAAGC
>NZ_CFKZQR010000082.1:0-2779 GCF_985070215.1 Mobiluncus sp.
CCCCCGCCGCAACCTTGGGCACGGACGAGGAATCACGGCGGCTGTTCCGCCCCCCGCTCGTGTCTTGGGCACATTACGGTGCCGACTTTGTGGCGGCCGTGGAGAACCGAGCCTTGTGTGCCACCCAGTTCCACCCGGAAAAGTCCGGACCAGCCGGGGCTCGCGTGTTCTCAAACTGGTTAGAGATGCTCTAAAGTTGGCGGGTCGCAAAGATCCCGGAAAGGACTTTCATTGACGCAGATGGTGCTGTTACCAGCCATTGACTTGGTTGACGGAAAGGCGACCCGGTTAACCAAAGGCAAAGCCGGAACCGAAAAAGTTTACGGCGAACCCGCACAGGTCGCGGCGGACTTCCTGGCGGCTGGCGCCAAATGGTTGCACCTGGTCGACCTGGATGCGGCATTCGGGCGGGGTTCCAACGCCGACCTGGTGGAGTCGCTGGTGAAAGCCTATCCAGGTTTGAATATTGAGGTCAGCGGGGGATTGCGTGACGATGACTCGCTGTGCCGGATGCTCGATGCCGGAGCGGCGCGGGTAAACCTGGGTACTGCTGCCATCGAAAATCCCCAATGGTGCGCCACGACCATTGAGCGGTTCGGGCAGCGTATCGCAATCGGTTTAGACGTGCGCGGCGAGCGAGTCTGCGGTCGTGGCTGGGTCAGTGAAGGGCCGCTGCTGGACCAGATTGTGCGGGATTTGGACGCCTTGGGGTGTGCCCGCTACGTGGTGACGGATGTGTCGAAAGACGGTACCTTGACTGGGCCGAACCTGGAACTGCTGGCTCACGTGTGCCAATCCAGTTCGGCACAAGTCGTGGCGAGCGGGGGTGTGTCTGCCCTGCGCGACCTGCACGCCCTGCGGGACTTGGCGGGGGTACACCCAAACCTGGAGGGGGTCATCGTCGGCAAAGCCATCTATGAGCAACGTTTCACGGTAGCCGAAGCCTTGGCGAGACTGGTCGCGTGACGCTGTTGGGTTCTGTTTGAAAGTGCGGCAACATTCATGAAACACCTGGCGAGCAATCCTTACGCGTCAGATCGTGGTGATTTACTGCCCGGAACCGGGCGTGCCCTGGAACTGGCAGCTGCCAAAGATGTGGGGGCGGCGCAGGCTGAACTATTTTCAGCGCTGCAAACGGAACGCCTCATTGTGAAGGCTCCCGTGGCGGTTTCGGGGCGCTGCGAATCGCCATCATTTTCGTCCGTTTATGCTCCCTACGGGGCTGCCCTGCCAGTGTATTCCAGCGCGGCACGCTTTGCGGAGTTGAGGGATCCTCGACACCATCGACCGCTGCTGGTCAATCCCGCGCGAATAGCTTTGGCAGCGTTGGCTATTGAGGGATTTCTGTGGCTGGATGCCCCGGTGGCGCTGGGTGGCGCTACTCAGGCCAAGCCGTTGGCGCGTGACCCGGAGTGGATTCACGCCTATGCGCCCAGCATCATGCTGGGACCGCCCGCTTTGAATGCCCTGGCCAGCGGTGACGATTGGCTCCCTGCCTGGGAAGATGCCGAACTTGCGACACTGCTCTATTCACTTTCAGCCCATACGGGCGCCGAAATTGAGACCATCGCAGCCGGTCCGGCGGGAGGACTGGTCGTCACAGTCCGTACCGCAGGCGACCTCGACGCCGCGAAACTTGCCGTCAAACGCTTTTACAGATCCCTGTTGCGGTCGCCAGAAATCTCCCCACGCGCCACTTACGTGCAACTTCTCCCCATTCGCTGACGGCCGCCCTTGCTATCCACCCAGCCCCCGGAACCGAAACATCGCGACAGCTGTTCCTGGAAAATGAGTCTGGAGTAACAAAAAGTGTTTACAAAAAGGTACCGAAATCGGTACACTAAGAGGTGCCAAAGGAGGTTGTGATGAATTTCTATACGGCACGGGAACTGCGCACAACTCCAAAAACGCTGTGGGACGACTTAGAGAACGACGGGTCGGTGGTTATCACTAAAAACGGTAAACCGGCCGCGCTGATGATTGAGGTCGATGGCAGGACTCTCGAAGAAGCGCAATGGGCATACCGCCAGTTGCGGTTCAATGGTGCCCTGCACAGAATGCGGGCTCGTGCGGAATCGATGAATTTCCTGACTGAGCAGGAAATCGAGGATGAAATCGCTGCCGCCCGTAGAGAGATGCACGATGAAATCTGAGGCTGCCGGTCGTCTCGTGGTCATCGATACGAATATTCTGGTGTCCGCATTGTGGTCAAATCTAGGCGCTCCCAGGAAACTGCTTGATTATGTGGGTCAGATGGGCACGTTGAAACCCTGCTACGACGCCAGGATTATGAGGGAGTACACCGCGGTGCTGCATCGTCCGAAATTTTTGTTTGAGCCTGAGGAAATCGACGTGGTTCTCGAGGAAATCCGCCAGAATGGCTGGTTGATTGTGGAACCCGCAAGCGTCGACCGCTTCACAGGTCTTGACCGCGCCCAATTCCCCGATCAGGATGACATTGCTTTTGTCGAAGTCGCCGCCGCGGTGGGATGCCCGCTGGTGACGGGTAACCTCAAGCACTTTCCAGGAGTGTCTTTCGCTATTACCGTCCGCGAGTTCTTGGATGCCTGCAATCTTTAGACTCTCAAGGTTTCCTAACACCCGGTGACGCGACGTTACCGGATGTTGGCGGAAACGCTGGTGAACCCGACGCGGGGCGCTGGTGCTGCCAGCGCCGCACTGCCCTCGTGAGGGATCCTAAGCGTGGGGGATATCGCCCAGCCAGTCCACGACGTGCTGAATCAGGGCTTCGTCAAAGACATCGTCCGAGTGGTGTTCG
>NZ_CFKZQR010000083.1:0-2568 GCF_985070215.1 Mobiluncus sp.
ATGCGCAAGCCCAAAACCGCCATGTTGAATACGTTGGGATCCCCACCCTCGTACGTTTCCGCACCCTGTATGCCCAAGTATGGGTCGCAAAAGTCGGCCGCATCGCCCTGCTGATGATGGACTCTGACGTTGCCAAGAACGATGAGGCCGCCCGCTTGGTGACCGACCGACTCTACGGCGGGTCGAAAGATCATCGGATGGAACAGGAACTGTTGCTCGGCGTGGGCGGGGTGAAGGCCCTGCGCGCCTACAGCCGCTTGACCGGCGCGCCGACCCCCGAGGTCTATCACTGCAACGAAGGCCACGCCGGATTCATGGCGGTGGAACGTATCCGCGAGCTGATGACCGGCGAGGAACACCTCGACTTCGGCACGGCTATCGAAGCGGTGCGTTCCGGCACGCTGTTCACCACCCACACACCGGTTCCCGCCGGTATCGACCGTTTTGACCGGTCCTTGGTGCAACGTTACCTGGCGCCAATCGAGATTCCCGGGGTGACGACCGACCAGCTGCTGGCTCTGGGTGCGGAAACGTACGAGGGTGGGGATCCCAACGTATTCAACATGGCGGTTTTGGGCTTGCGCATGGCGCGGATGGCCAACGGTGTGGCCCAGCTGCACGGCAAAGTTTCGCGCGGCATGTTCCACCAGCTATGGCCTGGATTTGATGTCTCCGAGGTGCCCATCACCTCTATCACCAACGGTGTACACGGTCCGACCTGGACTGATGGCCGTTTGGCGCAGTTGGCTCGCGGGCACCAGGATCCCGGCGAGCACGTCAACACCTACCGGTGGGTGCGTCCGCCCGAGGAAGGCGGCGTCAGCGATGAGGAACTCTGGGAACTGCGCCGTGAACTGCGTGAACAGCTGGTTCACGATGCTCGCCGGCGGGTGCGCGAATCCTGGCTGGAACGCGGGGCATCCCCGGCCGAGCTGGATTGGACGAATAAAATCCTCGACCCTGACGTCTTGACCATTGGTTTTGCCCGCCGCGTGCCGACTTACAAGCGTCTGACACTGATGATTAATAACCCGGAGCGGATGGCGGCCATTTTGACGAATAAAGAACGTCCGGTCCAAATCATCGTGGCTGGGAAATCCCACCCGGACGATGAACAGGGCGTCAGCCTGATTCAGCGCCTGGTGGCTTTCGCTGACCAGTACGATGTGCGCGACCGCATCGCTTTCCTGCCCAACTACGACATGGACATGGCCCAAACCCTGATGCCCGGCGTGGACGTGTGGCTGAACAACCCGCTGCGTCCCTTGGAGGCCTCCGGGACTTCCGGCATGAAGTGCGCCATCAACGGCGCTTTGAACCTGTCCATCCTGGACGGCTGGTGGGACGAAATGTATGACGGCCGCAATGGCTGGGCCATCCCCACTGCTGACGGGGTCGACGACCCGGAGCGCCGCGACGCTATCGAGGCCGAAGGCCTGTATAACCTCATCGAGAACACGGTCGCCCCGCGCTTCTACGATCGAGACGCGAACGGGATTCCGCGCAACTGGATGGAAATGGTGCGCCACACGCTGGCGACCTTGGGTCCGCGTGTCCAGGCGCAGCGCATGGTCAGCGAGTACGTAGAAAACCTCTACACCCCGATTGCTGCTTCCAGCCGGGTGCTGAACAGCACTGGTCATCAAGAGGCTCGTGACCTGGCGACTTACAAGGCGCGGGTACGTTCGGGCTGGAATCAGGTCGCGGTGAAGCATGTCGTCTCCAAGGTTGGTGACGTTGCGACCGTGGGGGATAGTGCCTCATTCTTTGCTGATGTCCAGCTGGGGAACCTGCGTCCCGAGGATGTTGAGGTGCAGCTGCTGCTGGGCCGTGTCACGACCAACGACGACCTGTCCGGCTTTGAGGTCCTGGCGATGCAGGCAGAACGCGAAGAAAACGGCGTGGTGTCCTACCGCTTGGAGACCCGGCTGAACAACGCCGGCCCGCTGGGTTACCAAGTTCGCGTGGTGCCGAACCATCCGCTGATGGCCGGTTACACCGAACTGGGCCTGGTGACCAACGCCGAGCGCGCCGCCGATAACCCGGAGACGCACTACTTTTTCGGTAGCTAAATTCGCCGGGTTTTTGCCCGAATTTGCCCGGTCGGCTGGGATTCCCAGCCGACCGGGATTTTTCTATGGCTGCAGGCTTTGAGCCGTGGTTCGTGGGGTAAGTCCGCGAGGTTTGGCGGCGTTCGGGGGGATGCCTCTCAGTCGCAGAGATACTTGGAAAGCTTCGCTTTCCGTGCCGCTTCCTGGACTTTGGCAATGCAAGCGAGCTTGCGCTGCCAAAAGTCTGCGTCGCGGTGGTCTCCCGTTCTGTTTTTCTAAGCGGGCAAGCCGCTAAGAAAAACTACGAACACCCATATGCTCCTTCGAGGTCCCCCCTCCACCACCGCCCTCGCGTATCTGAGCGAGTATGTAAAATGCCGGCAAAATCCGGAGTACAGACGCTGGATTTCGGGCGCGAGAACCCGAGACTACTCGCCGGGTTGTGCCTAAAGGGGGAGAATAGCCGGGTAGCTGCCATTATTGGCAGCTACCCGGCTATTTTCCCCTTATAATCCAC
>NZ_CFKZQR010000084.1:0-2002 GCF_985070215.1 Mobiluncus sp.
CCCGACAGCGCTGCCGCGTGCGCCCCCGCCCCGGCCGCATCAATCAAAGTCGTGTGCACCCACAGGGCCAAAGCCAGCTGCATCAACCCCAGCACCAGAATCAGTACCAGCGGCATGACGAGAGCGAAACTGGCCGGCTCCGAACCGGACTCCCCCTGCCAACGCGGCCACAAGTGCCGACTGCGGGATACTCGGCACTCAGAGAGCCGAGACATGGGCTATGGCATCGTTAAACAGATTCGTTAAAGCGGGCAAGGCTACCGCCGACAGGGCCACCACCAGCCCCGCGGTCATCAGGGTCACCATCACCCAGCCGGGAACGTCGCCGTCTTCGGCCTGCAGGCGGGTGTATACAAAATTTCGCAAAGCGCGGAGTTTTTGCATGTTTTTCCTTTCGATTGTTATTTTGACTATTTACAGCTGGAGAGCTACCAACCCGGGATAGAGGGCGAAAACCACGGTGAGCGGCAAAATTAAGAACACGACCGGCACCATCATGAGGACTTCTTTCTTTCCACCCTCCGTGAGCAACTGGGTTCGCGCCACCGCTCGTGAATCCGCCACTTGGGAACGCAGCACGCCCGCCAAGGGAGAACCGCGTTCCAACGCGGAAACAATGGCATCAATGAGGTGCGCGAGGATTTCGGAATCGTTGCGGGCTCGAGCTGCGGTCAAACTGGGAGCCAAAGAGTCTCCGTTATCAGCCGCAGCCAAGATTTTTTCCAACTCCTGACCGGCGACATCGGTGCAGCGGGCAGATACCCGGTGCAAAGCTCCATAGAGAGGTTCTCCGGCTCCCACCGCCAGCGCCAACAGCTCGATGACATCGGGCAGTTCTTGATTCAAATGCAGTTGGCGACGCCGCGCCGCGCCCGTAAGCCGATAATCGGGAATCAGCAATCCCGCCAACACAAAACAGGTCAACATCACGAAAGCCCCAAAAATCGGCAAGGTTTTCCCCAAAAATCCCAGGAGGCTAACGACCACCGCCACGCCTCCCAGAGACAGGGCCCATCGCAACTGGGAGCGACGAAATCCGCGCACATCCCTGGGCAAACCCGCCAGTTGCAGCCTGCGCTCGACAGAATCTTTGGAGGGGCTGATAAACGTGAGAAACCTGGTCAGGCCGTTATGGAGAAAAGGGCCATCCGGCAATCCATCACCGCGAGAAGCCGCCATCACAGTCAGGTCGGCCTGAACATAAGGAGTGATTCGCCAAGTCGGAAAGGAGCCTTGACGAATCCAGGGCCCCAGACATACCCCGATAAGCCCACTCCCAGCAATGATAGCGAGGCTGCCGACAATCCAGGTCAAAGAGTTCTCCACGGTCTACTCCCGCATCGTGCGCGGACTGACTTCCAGGCGTCCCAGCCGCAGCATCAAAATGTACGCCAGCGCCGAAACTAACGCCCCCACCAGCAAAATCATGGAGCCGACCGATGTGGAATACACCTCTAACGTACCCGGACGACTCAACAGCAGTGCCAAGATAATCCACGGGGAAGCGGCAGCCAGCCGCGCCCCGGTCACGGTCCAAGATTGGCGTGCCAGCACTTCCCCACGAGTTCGTTCCTCCGCACGGAGCATCGCACCCAAATCCTCTAACAGAACTACCAAGTCGTTGCCCCCCACTTGTGCAGCTAAACGCAGTGCTTCGACGATACGATCTCCTACCGGATCGGCCAGTTCATGCTTCAAGATTTTTAGGGAGGCATCGAGGTTGCCGCCCGCCCGATAATCGGCCGCGAAATGGGCAAAAGGCACCCGCAGCGACTTTGGGGCTCGCGCGGCGACTTCCAGAAGCGTTTCACCCAAACTCAGTCCGGCCCGCACCCCGGAAACCAGATTATCCACCAGGTTCGGCCAGGCTTTGCCGCGCTGACCCTGCACGGAATGCAGTTTGCTCTGCAATCCCAAAAATGGCAGATACGCGGCTAGCAGCCCGGCCAACCACCCAACCATCACTAGTCCGGTGACCAGGGTGAGGCAAATCCCTGCCGAC
>NZ_CFKZQR010000085.1:0-1730 GCF_985070215.1 Mobiluncus sp.
TGACCGCTGAGTTTCGGGAACTTCTGCCGAAAAACGCCGTGGAATACTTCGTGTCCTACTACGACTACTACCAGCCGGAAGCCTATGTGCCGCAAACCGATACCTATATCGAAAAGGATTCCTCTATCAACGATGAAGTAGAACGCCTGCGGCACTCGGCCACAAACTCCCTGCTGACACGCCGGGACGTGGTGGTCGTTTCCTCGGTATCCTGCATTTATGGTTTGGGCACCCCGGAAGAATACGTGTCTCGCGGCATTCACTTGACCCGGGGAATGCAGATTGGGCGCCAAGACCTCATCAAACGGTTCGTCCAGATGCAGTACAACCGTAATGACGTGGAGTTTACGCGGGGCAATTTTCGGGTGCGTGGGGATACCATCGACATTATTCCCATGTATGAAGAACTCGGGGTGCGGGTGGAAATGTTTGGCGACGAGATTGACGCTCTGGCTTTGCTGCATCCCGTGACCGGGGCGACTTTGCACGAAGTGAACGAAATCTATGTGTTCCCTGCCTCGCACTACGTTGCCGGTCCTGAACGTATGGAACGTGCTTTGGCCGGAATCGAGCGCGAACTGGAACAGCGTTGCAAATGGTTCCACGACCAAGGCAAACTGTTGGAAGAACAGCGCCTCAGGATGCGTACCACTTACGACTTGGAGATGCTGCGCCAGATTGGGATGTGTGCGGGCATTGAGAACTATTCCCTGCATATTGACGGCCGGCAGCCGGGAGAGCCTCCCCACACCTTGCTGGATTACTTCCCGGAGGATTTCTTGCTGGTCATTGACGAGTCTCACGTCACGGTTCCCCAGATTGGCGGCATGTTTGAAGGTGATATGTCACGGAAACGCACCCTGGTGGATTTCGGGTTCCGGCTGCCCTCCGCGATGGATAACCGGCCCTTGAAATGGGAGGAATTCCAGGACCGCATCGGGCAAACAGTGTATCTGTCCGCCACCCCGGGGGACTATGAACTGGGTCTCAGCGATGGGGTAGTGGAACAAATTATCCGCCCCACCGGCCTGGTCGACCCCAAGATTGTGGTGAAACCGGTGGAGGGCCAGATTGATGACCTGATGGAGCAGATTCGCCTGCGCACCGAAGCTGAGGAGCGGGTGCTGGTGACTACGCTGACTAAACGCATGGCGGAGGACTTGACCAAATACCTCGCTCAGCGCGGTATCAGGGTGGAATACCTGCATTCCGACGTGGATACGCTACGCCGGGTGGAGTTGCTGCGATCGTTGCGTCAAGGCGAGTTCGACGTGCTGGTAGGTATCAACCTGCTGCGTGAGGGTCTGGATTTGCCCGAAGTGTCGCTGGTTTCGATTTTGGATGCCGACAAGCAGGGGTTCTTGCGTTCCACGAAGTCTCTGATTCAAACGATTGGGCGCGCCGCCCGTAATGTGCATGGAGAAGTTCATATGTACGCCGACGCGGTTTCCGACGCGATGCGGGAAGCCATCGATGAAACCGAGCGGCGCCGCCGTAAGCAGATTGCGTATAACGAAGCCCACGGTATTGATCCGCAGCCGCTACGCAAGAAAATCTCTGACGTGACCGATATGTTGGCACGCGAAGATATCGACACGGCGGAATTATTGGGTACGGGCTATCGCCAGCCAGATCAAAAGCCTTCTGCCGCCGCCCGCAGCGCGGCTCAGGATGCGGCGGCAGCTCGCGCGGCTCTGGAGGTCATCAGCCGAGCGCGGGCCAAAGCGGCA
>NZ_CFKZQR010000086.1:0-1555 GCF_985070215.1 Mobiluncus sp.
GCCGGAGCTTCCTCGGCAGCGGCCGGCGGGGTCGCCAGGTCCTCACCCAAGTTCACGTTACCGTTCTCATCAGCCACATTGGTCAAGAACGGAATCTCAGCCGGAGCTTCCTCGGCAGCGGCCGGAGCCGGTTCGCCAGACATGCTGTCAGCAGCCGGCACTGGCGCACTCGACGTCTTGCCTTGAATAGCTTCAATCTGAGCGATGACGGATTCGATGTCCACATCGCCTTCTTGACCGGTCTCTTCCACTGAACCCATAATGTTGCGGATTCGGTCTACCATCAACAGCAGCACGTCAGCGGTGTCTTGATCCATCTCACGTACGCCATCACGCAGCTCGGAAAGCAAGTTTTCACCACGGTGTGCCAACTTCTCGAGCCGGTTGAACGCCAGGAATCCTGACGTGCCTTTAATCGTGTGAATAGTCCGGAAAATCGAGGACAGGAGTTCTTTTGAACCCGGTTCGGATTCCAAGGACACCATGTCTTGCTCAAGTTGATCGAGGTTCTCATAGGACTCGACCAGGAATTCGCGGACAATTTCATCCATTTCGCCCATAAAGCGACCTCCCAAATAAGTGGTGCCTGCGGCACCGTCTACGCACCAGTTTCGGGCATTTAAATGAGTTTGTTAGCGAATTCAGTGAATTTTCAGCGATATTTCTTGATTTCAGGAGCGCATTTGGACGGTTTGCTCAGGTTTATGGGGTTTTATCCAGTTCCGGCGGCGGGCTTGCGGCGATTAATTCGTCTGCGGCGGGCGAGGTTTCGGAACCCGCTTAGCGGCGGGATTTGTCTGCGATGCTGGTGAATTCGGGGAGGGTTTGGGTGTCTGAGATTGGGCAGCGCCCGGCAGGGCTGCTGACCCCTTCATCAACCGGCGCAGGTCCAAAGGCTGGCCGGATTTGGGCTTGATGGACTGCAGGGACTGCAGGGCTGCGGCGGCTTCGGTGCCCGACATGGCGGCCTGGTTTTCTTCAGAAACTGCCTGAAGCAACTCGGCCCGGTTGACCGGAACGGAACGCGGGGCATCCACGCCCAAACGCACCGAATCGCGGTGAACTTCCACAACGGTAACCACGATGCCGTCACCGATGACAATCTTTTCGCCTATGCGCCTAGATAAAACCAACACGGGACTACTCTACATGAGATAAACCCGCAAACTCACGATTTTACACACAAACCGCGAAAAACCCACCCCGATGCCCTCGCCATGAACCATATGTCGGGCCTGTTGGCACAAACGACCGATTTCACTTTGTCCAGGCGCAACCGTCGAAAACCAAAATCGCCACAACCTGCAGGTCTAGAGAAACGGGAGTCGGTGATGGTTCAGATTCGGTGTTGAAATCGGTCATTCGTGCAACTAGCCCAGATACCAAGGGAGGCTCCACACCTAAACATGGCAGAAATCCGGGAATAAAATGGCCGGGATAATCGGGGAATACTCGCTGGGTTGTGCCTAAAGGTGGAGAATAGTCGGGTAGCTGCCCATAAAGGGAGGGACCCCCCCATTTTCCCCCCTTAATCCCCCCCCGCCCCCCAACCCCC